>CADBNA010000001.1 GCA_902795835.1 uncultured Lachnospiraceae bacterium
CCCGGCGCATGGAGCAGCGCGGTTTCCGTCCACTGGGTCTCGATCCGCTCAAAGGGATTCAGCGCATTGATCGAATCCTGCAGGATCAGACAGGTATGCGATGCGGAAAACCGCTGCCTTTCCTTCCAGGGCAGCTTCAGCAGGTCCGTTGTGCTGCCGTCCTCGTCCCGGAAGAGGATCTCGCCTTCCGTCCTCACCGTTTTCCTGGGCAGCAGAGAGGTCAGACAATACATGGTCATGCTTTTTCCCGCTCCGGATTCTCCCGCAATCCCACGCAGTTCTCCATCGCGGACGGAAAATGAGACGTCCCGCAGGATGGGAATGGACTTCCTGCCATTTACAATATCCAGGTTGAGGTGCCTGACCTCCAGTATCGCCTCAGTCATAGATCGTCACCTTCTCTCCCTGCAGGCTGCCGCTGTCAAACATCACATGGAAGAACACGGTCAGCAGCGTGATGGCCGCGGCCGGATAGATGACCAGCGTAGGATGGCTTATCATGTAAGTTCTGTACTGGTACAGCAGCGTGCCCCAGTCCGGTTTTGTGATGTCGGTGCCCAGCCCGATAAAGGCCAGTCCGGAATACTGGATGACGACATTGGCCGCCTTGTTGCCCAGGAACACCAGCAGCTGCCCGCAGATATTCGGCAGTACATGGAATACCAGGATCCGCAGTTTTCCCAGGCCGATCACTTTTTCCGCGTCGATAAATTCCTGCTTTTTCAGCACATAGGCCAGATTGTACGCCTGATTTACGTACTCACCCATATTGCCGATTCCAAAGACAATGCCGGCCATCAGGGGGCTGAAGCCAAACAGGGCGGAAAAAACCATCGCCATGATAAATGACGGGATTATCAGCGTATAGTCTGCGATGAACTGGATTATGTTCCGAATCATGCCGCCCCAGAACGCGGCGATCAGGCCCAGCGCCGTCCCTACGCAGAAGGATATCGCGGCGGAGAGAAAAACCACCTCCATGGTCCGCAGCCCGCCTTCTACCAGCAGCGAATACACATCCCTGCCCAGGTTGTCCGTCCCCAGCCAGTGTGCCGGAGACGAAGGCGCATACATATTCAGCACATCCGTCGTCATGATATTCTGCCGCGGAGAGATCACCAGAAAAAGCATAAATGCCGCCAGGCATCCCAGGCAGATCCACTGTTTTTTCTTCATGAGCGCCTCCTGACATCAATCGCGTACAGCACCAGATTCAGGATCAGGTGTACGACAAACATCCAGATCACAACCACCAGCAGGTAGGTCTGCAGCACCGTATAGTCGCTGGATTTCATGCTGTCTACCAGAAAATAGCTGATGCCCGGTATGGAAAAGGCAAACTCCAGAACGGTGCTGCCCCCGAACACCCAGGCAAAGCTGGAAATTACTGCCGCTATGAGCGTGCACAGGACCGGCCTGGACGCGTGGCGGAACAGCACATATCCCCTGTCAAAGCCCCGGGAAATGGAAAACCGCACATAGCTTTTTGTCATCTCCTCGCGGAAGGCATTGCGCACCACCCGGGAGAGCCCGCCCAGCTGATAGAGAGCTGTGATCAGGATGGCGGTCACAACGGCGTGAACCGGACTGCCGGTGAAAAACTTCACGGCCTTCAGCTTTACACTGAGAAAATAGATGATGAACACGCTGGTGATAAAACTCGGAATCGACTGTGAAAAAACGGCAAGCGCGCTGCTTAGTCTGTCGCAGAAGCCGCCGGCATGAAGGGCTGCCCTGTACCCCAGAAAGAAGGAAGCCGCAGCGGACAGCAGAATGCCGCACAGGCCGATGCTCACGGAATAGGGAAGCTTCTGGAAAAACGTATCCCGTATGCTGACATGACTGATCAGGGACAGTCCCCAGTCGCCCCGGAAGAAATTCCGCATCCACGCCAGATACTGCACGGGAAGCGGCTGGTCCAGCCCCATCAGTTTTGTCACTTTCTCAATGTTTTCCGCCGTGTGGGGCAGATTGAAGGATGTAAGCCACTGTTCTACAGGCGTCGTGGGCATCAGCCGCACAACGCCGAAAATCATAATCGAAGCTGTCAGGAAGATCAGCAGCCATTTCCCCAGAAACGAAAGGATATTTTTCATACGAATATACCCGTTTATAAAAAGGGACGAAACGGAACCCAGGCAAACCTGAACCTGTCACTCCTGTCTCCGTATCGTCCCTGCCCTGCGGTATTATGCTATGCGCTGCAGCATTTTACCGCATAATCAATGATTTCCTCACCAAATGCAGCCTGCGGACTGTTCCGCGCGTATGCCCGCACAGTCCTGCAGCTGTTTGGTTATTCACTGTGCATTCTGTATCTCAGCTAAGACCCAGCTGCGGATTCACGACATAGTAGTCGCCGCAGTACGGTACATAATCGGCCAGCTTTTCAGAAACGGCGATGTGCCACTCCGGATCGATGAGGTAGATCATGGCGCCTTCCTCACCGGCGATCTGCTGCACCTGCTTCGCCAGTCCGTCGCGCTCCTCGCCGACTTCCAGCTCACCCATCTGGTCAAGCAGGGAATCAACCTCTTCATTGCTGTAACCATTGTGATTCTTGGAGCCGTCTGTGCGGAAGAACATATTCAGCGCGTAAGCCGGCTCGCCGGTCGGGGCGGTATGCTGCGCATAGAAAGCAATATCAAAATCGCCGGCGCCCAGCACTTCATCAATGTTGTCAACGATGCTCGTCGTCACTTTGATACCGGCGGCATCCAGCTCGGAAGCGGTCAGCTGCATCAGAATCGGCAGATCCGGGCGGTACGAGTAGGTCAGCAGCTGCAGTTCCAGCGCCTCGCCATCCTTGTCCAGATATCCGTCTCCGTCGGAATCCGCGTATCCGGCTTCCTCCAGGAGAGCCATAGCCTCATCCGCATCTGTCTTCGCGTCAAACTCGCCCGCGAAGCTGTAATAGGTGGCAAACAGGCCGGTCGCCTTGCGGCCGCCGCGCAGAACCGTCAGCATGGCATCGCGGTCAATCAGCTCACTGACTGCTTTTACGACATTCGGATCATCCAGCGGGGCCTTTGCCAGGTTCGGAATGGCAAAATACTGATAGCCGGCGTCAAAGTTCTTCACGGTCAGACCCTTGCCCTCCAGATCCTCGGCGATCTCATTTGTCACGGTAAAGGCCATGTCGATCTCACCGGACTCAAAAGCCTGCTGCATGGCTGTGGTGTCTTTGAAGCAAAGCAGCTGCACATCCGGACGGTCCGCTGCCTGATCGTCATAATACTCGTTCGGAACCAGGTTTACAGACACACCCGGATCCAGAGAATCCAGCACATACGGGCCGGTAAAGACATAGCCCTCTTCCTCGCTGCCCTTGAATACGATGTTGGCCCACTCACAGAGGATGGACTTCATCACAGTGGTCTTTCTCTCTGTTGTCAGGGTCACTGTGCCGTCTTCGGCTGCTTCAAAAGTAATCTTGCCTGCGGAGTCAGAGGCATTCGGGTTCATTTCCATTACGGTGTTCATGCTCTCGGCAACCGCAGCGGCGTCGCAGTCCGAGCCGTCGGAGAACTTCACGCCGTCTTTCAGCGTGAGCTTCCAGGTAAGGTCATCCACCTGCTCCAGATCCTCGGCAATATGAGAGACCAGCTCGCCTTCCGCATTCTGCATGAAGATCGTCTCACTGATGCCGTCTGCTGTCAGCGACCACGGATTGCCGCCGTAAGTCGGATCCACTTTGTCAATCACATTCGTAACGCCGATGATGACAGGGGCATCCGCCTCCTCGGCCGCTGCCGCCACGGGCATGATGCCGGTCAGACACAGAGCGCCGGCCAGTAATACAGAAAGTCTTTTTTTCATACTCTGCTCCTTTTCTGACAGTGAAATACTGTCATTGTGTTCTACACTCAAAAGTTGCTGTCAACGTGCTCCTGCAGATATGCCGCATACGCCCCGGCATATCTTTTATCTGCATCGGTCTCTTCGTACCGCCGCATTCCCGGTCAGTTACCCGAAAAAAAAGCATATCCGGAAAAACCGAATATGCTCCATACACACACGAAACATCAGAGACCAGCTCCAGCAGTAATACAAAGCCTGATTCTGACAGTACCACCTGTTAGGAACATATCCGTCCCGGATCCGGGGAAACAGATACATCATCTTCACAGGCAGGTCTTCTGACTCGGCCTCACAGCATCCGGCACCTTCTCAGCATTGAAAAGCCCTCTCAACGCCAATGGTATGCAGCCTTCCGCTCCGCCTCACAGCAACGGTCTTGTCGGAGAATCGCACTCCGTTCCCTCTTCACTCACACCAAAATAATGTGAGCACCTGTGAATACCAAAAAACATATGTTAGATCGTTGTAATTATAGCATGCAGAGAATTGGGCTGCAACTGGTTTTCATACAGGGAAGTTCTTCCTTTTTTCAATGCTTTGTAGTATACTATTTTATTGTAGCTGTATTATGTAATTTTATTAAATGTTCTTAATATTGAGAAAGTGATACATACCGCTTTCTGAAAGGACCCGGAAGCAGCCGACAGGGGGATTTATTGATGTATAACAGGAAAAGAATGGGCAGACTGATCGCAGCAACACTGATGGCAGGTGCCCTGGTGATAGGAAACTGCAGCGTGGGAGTGCTGGGGGAAGATTATAGTATTGACCCCGATAATAGGGTTGCAACTGTAGATGCTTCCGCAGAAGATAAAACGGCACCTATTACGGAAGATATCAACGGCCTCGACGTTAAAGCTGCAGATTCACACAGTGCAGTGGTGACCACAGGTGAAATTTCTTCTGATGCCTTAGCTGTTTCTACAGCTGCAACTAACGGAGGAGTAAATGATATTACAGTTGGAGGCGATGTTACTTCGACGGGATCTAATAATCCAGTTATAAATGCAGATGCTTATAATGAGGGAAGTAAAAATATCATTGAAGTTAATGGCTCTGTATCTTCAACTGAAGGATATGATTATTCTTCTATTATTTATACCTACGCCCATGAGAACGGCGATAATAACATCACCGTTAATGGGGATGTAACAATGAGTGTAAATGAATATGGGTACACGGATGTTATCGA
>CADBNA010000002.1 GCA_902795835.1 uncultured Lachnospiraceae bacterium
CGTGTATTTGAGCGAAGGGGTTAACGGTCTCCAGAAGGGGAGATTCTGTTATGGCGGGCACACAGAGATCACGTGTGGCTTATTTTGATACGCAAAGAAGGGTAAATTCGGGGAGAACGGAACAGACCAGGTACTACCGGCAGACCTATGAAGACGGGAATGCGGTCCGGAAGCTGGACGAATTCCCGGAAGAGGAGACCAGACGCCGGCAGAAACCGGCAAGACGCGTCAGTGAACGCGCAAGAAGAAACAGGGCCAGAGCCAGAAGCATGAGCGCAGGGTATGTGGTTTTCCTGACCGCAGTCTGTGTGCTTTCACTGGTGCTGTGCATCCATTATCTGCAGCTCCGCTCACAGCTGACGAATCAGTCTGAGACGATTGCCTCCATGGAGTCGACGCTCAGCAAGCTGCAGGCTGACAATGATGCATATGAGAGGCAGGTTCAGTCGATCATCGACCTTGATGACGTACGGGAGACTGCCCTGAACAAGCTGGACATGCATGCGGCGTCGGAAGACCAGATCCGGTATTACCGGACTTCGGATGACAGCTATGTGCGGCAGTATATGTCTGTTCCGGTGAATTAGACAAGTCAGCGGACTTGTGCTATAATAGACCCGTTTCGTTTTCCTTTAGGGACAGAGCCGGAGGCAAACCGGACGGGAGAATCATTTTGAAAAGCAAAACAGGAAAAAACAAAATATCCCCCGAGGCAGTGCGCCTTCAGAGGAAAATAGGGACAAAGACGAGTAAAAAGCTGGTAGGACTGTTTATGACAGTCATACTGGCTTTAGTCGGTTTAGCGGGAAGAATCACGTATATCTATGCGACAGAAGGCCAGCAGTACCGGCGGATTGTCATGAATCAGGCCCAGCAGCAGTACGACAGCCGAACCATCCCGTTTCAGCGCGGAACGATCACGGACCGGAACGGCACGGTGCTGGCGACAAGTGAGAAGGTCTATAATGTCATACTGGACTGCAATGTGGTGAATTCTGAGGTTGAAGATGCGGACGGGAACAAGACCCACCCGTATCAGGAACCGACGATCCGGGCGCTTGTCTCGATCCTTCAGCTGAATGAGGCGGACATCCGGGCCAGACTGACAGATGAAGAGACTAAGAACAGCCAGTACCAGATTCTGAAAAAGGGACTGTCCATCACCGGGAAAAAGGCATTTGAGGCTTACACGGACCTGAACAGTGAAGAGAACCAGGGCCTGTCCGATGCCGACATCCGGGAGAGAAGCCGCGTCAAGGGCGTATGGTTTGAGGAGGACTATGTCCGGCATTATCCGCTGGATTCACTGGCCTGCGACCTGATCGGCTTTACCTACGACGGCGTAACGGCAGACTGGGGAATCGAAGGCTATTATTCCGACATCCTCAACGGCACGAACGGACGGCAGTACGGGTATTTCAATACGGATGCGGATGTGGAGCAGACGATCATTCAGTCGGTCCCGGGCAAAAACCTGACCCTGACCATTGATGCCGGCGTACAGCAGATCCTGCGGCACGCGCTGGAGATTTTTAACGAAGAGATGGCGACCGATGACGCCAAGACAAACGGCGCCAAGAATATTGGTGTCGTGGTGATGGACCCGAATACCGGAGAGATCCTGGGCATGGATTCCAATTACTGGTATGACCTGAACAACCCCAGGGATCTGAAGTCTTTTTATTCCCGCAAGGATATAAAAAAGATGAATGATGAGCAGACCATGGATGCCCTGTACCGGATCTGGGCCAATTACTGCGTCACGGAGACATTTGAGCCCGGCTCCGTTTTCAAGCCGATGACGGCTTCCGCGGCCCTGGAGACCGGGGCGGTAAAGGACGAGGGACATTTCTACTGCGACGGCGGACAGCAGGTTTATGAGCGGTATATCCACTGCGATATCTGGCCGGGAGAGCATGGCAAACAGACCCTGCGGGACGCCATCAAGAATTCCTGCAACGATTCCCTGATGCAGATGGCGGATGCCATAGGTATCAGTAATTTCTGCAAATATCAGGATATTTTCAATTTCGGAAGCCGCACCGGCATCGATCTGCCCGGCGAGGGCTCCGGACTGGTGTATGACGAGGATTCCATGGGACCGGTTGAGATGGCTACCTGCGCGTTCGGACAGGGCTTTACCTGCACGATGATTCAGGAGATCGCCGCGGTTTCGTCCATCATCAACGGCGGGTATTATTACAAGCCCCATGTGGTCAAGCAGATTACCGGACAGGGCGGCGAGGTTGTGCAGGAGGTCATGCCAACTATAGAGAGGCGTACGGTCTGCCAGGACACGACCGAGAGAATCATTGACGCGATGGGCGCTGTCCTTGAACAGGGCGGTACCGGCTATGTGGCAAAAATTCCCGGATACACGATGGGCGGCAAGACCGGTACGGCTGAGAAGCTTCCCAGAGGCGAAGGAAATTATCTGCTGGACTTTATCGGCTTTGCCCCTCTGAAGAATCCGCAGGTGGTAGTCTATGCGGTCGTCGATGAGCCGAATACAAAATCGCAGGAGACCAGTATCTATGCAATCAGCATAGTGCGGAACGTCATGATGGAGCTCCTGCCTTATCTGGGACTGTTTCCCGATGAGGAGGGATACGACACCTCCAATATGGATAATGAGATGTGCACGAACGGGACCCTTCTGGCCAGGCAGTATGACCGCTTCCCGAACGGCGTGCATGTACACAGCGCCCTGTACGCGGATCTGAGCGCGTACGCGACGCAGAAAGAAGAAGATCCCGCCCTTATGCAGCTGGATTGGGAGACCGGACAGGAATACCAGGACGCGGGGAATCTGGAAAAAACGGATGAAAACGCAGAGTTTTTCCTGACAATAGACGGCACAGTGCTCCCGGGACTTCCGGAACAGACGGAAGAGGAAGAGGACTGGGGAGACACCTACTATTCTGACGGCATACCAAATGATGAACAGGAGTGGTTTTGATATGTTTGCGACAGGTCTTCGATTTGAAGAATTGCTGCCGATGTTTCTGGCTTTCTGCATTACAGCTGCGGCCGTGCGGCTGCTGATCCCGGTTCTGACCAGGCTGAAGGTGGGCCAGACGGAACGGGAGGAAGGGGTGCAGGCGCATCTGAAGAAAGCAGGCACGCCTACCATGGGCGGACTGGGAATTCTGGCAGGCATAGCTGCCGTCTCCATCGTCTATGTATGGCGCTTTCCCAGGATCCTTCCGGTCATGATCCTGACCCTCGGATTCGGACTGATCGGTTTTCTGGACGACTACCTGAAAGTCGTCCTGCGGCGTTCGGACGGCCTGATGCCCGGACAGAAGCTGCTGGGACAGTTTGTCGTAACCGTCATTTTCCTGTTTGTTCTGATGCGCGTGACACGCGTGCCGCTGGATCTGATCATCCCCTTTACGGACGGCCGGGTCATCCGCCCCGGGTGGCTGGGGGTGCCGTTCGCATTTCTCGTTATTCTGGCGACGGTAAACGGCGTCAATTTCACGGACGGCGTGGACGGGCTGGCTTCCTCCGTAACGGTTGTAGTGGCACTGTTCTTCTTTTTTGCAGCCCGCATTTCCGGGAACGGCGCGGAGCTGTCTGTCATGGCGCTGGCAGCGGCCGGGAGCCTGATGGGCTTTCTGCTCTATAATGCCCATCCGGCCAGGGTCTTTATGGGGGATACCGGTTCGCTTGCGCTTGGCGGCTTTGTTGCCGCTTCGGCCTATGTGCTTCAGATGCCCCTCTACATTCCGATTATCGGATTTATCTATGCCTTTGAACTGATATCTGTCGTCATGCAGGTGTCATATTTTAAAGCGACGCATGGAAAACGGATTTTCCGTATGACGCCGATCCACCACCATTTTGAGCTGTGCGGGTGGAGCGAGACGAAAATTGTGACGGTATTTACGATTATTACCATTCTGCTCTGCATGACATCGCTCGCCATTTGACGGCAGAACAGATTCAGAATGGTATGTGCAGACAGGAGAGATGAAAATATGGAATTACAGAACAGACGGGTGCTTGTTTTCGGAACCGGAAAAAGCGGGATTGCCGCTGCGGAACTGCTGCTCGGCAGGAACGCCGTCCCGGTCCTCTATGACGGGAACAGGGATCTGGATCCGGATACGGTCAGAAGCAGAATTCATCATGAAAAAGCGGCCGGCACAGACGTCATTCTCGGCGATCTGCCGGAAGAAGAGATTGACAGACTGGACCTTGTGGTCATGAGCCCGGGCGTTCCCTGCGATCTGCCGGTTATGGACAGGATCCGCGCGCGGCGGATTCCCGTCTGGGGAGAGATCGAGCTGGCGTTCCGCTGCGGAAAGGGAAAAGTATACGCGATCACGGGCACGAACGGGAAGACTACTTCA
Organism: uncultured Lachnospiraceae bacterium; assembly: GCA_902795835.1. The sequence goes on from CADBNA010000002.1 coordinate 4,359, forward strand.
ACAGCGCTGCTGGGAGAGATCCTGTCTGCCTGGTATCCGGAGGTCTATGTCGTCGGCAATATCGGCAATCCGTACACGGAAGTCGTATCCGGACAGACGGAAAATGCCGTGACAGCTGCAGAGATCAGCAGTTTTCAGCTGGAGACCATTGACTCCTTTCATCCCTGCGCGTGCGCCATTACGAATATCACCCCGGATCATCTGAACCGGCATCATACGATGGAGGAATATATCCGCGTCAAGAGAAGGATCACGGAAAACCAGACCATGGATGATCTGTGTATCCTGAATTATGAGGATGAAATTCTCCGCAGCATGCCTGCCATTGAGAATACCAGGGTTCTCTGGTTTTCCAGCCGCAGGCCCCTGAAGGA
>CADBNA010000003.1 GCA_902795835.1 uncultured Lachnospiraceae bacterium
ATTGCTTCGTCATCTCCCGTCATGTGGGAGCAGATCTGTCTGTCCAACGGGCAGGCAATCTCCCGGGTGCTGGAGGAATACATCGGCATGCTGCAGCAGGCAAAAAAGTATGTCGACAGCGGTGACGGGAAGGCGCTTCACGACATGTTTACCTCTTCCCGTGACTACCGGGATTCGATCGATGACACGAAACGCGGTTCCGTATCCCGCCATTATGTCCTCTATGTCGATATTTATGACGAAGCCGGGGGAATCGCGACCATTACGACCCTGCTGGCCATGAGCGCCATCAATATCAAGAATATCGGGATCATTCACAACAGGGAATTTGAAGAAGGCGTTCTGCGGATTGAGTTCTATGACGGGGAATCGAGGGACCGTTCGGAGGAGATTCTTCGGAAGCGGAATTACACGATTCGGAAAGCGAGCTGAAGGGAAGCGCGTATCGGTTTCGGGAGTTCAGTTATACCGAACGCCGGTGCAGCCGCACATCAGACAGAGGTAAAACTTCATGCAATTCACAAAAGCCATCCGCCCGCTGCAGGGCACAGTCACTGTTCCGGGCGACAAGTCTGTCTCCCACCGCGCCGTCATGCTTGGCGCCATCTCGGACGGGACAACAGAGATCACCAACTTTCTGCCCGGCGCTGACTGCCTCTCTACCATCCGGTGTTTCCGGCAGATGGGAATCGGGATAGAACTGTCTGAAGATAAAAAGCATGTCCTTGTCCGCGGATGCGGGCTGCACGGCCTGCAGGCCCCGGACGAAGTTCTGGACTGCGGAAACAGCGGCACTACCATGCGGCTGATGTCCGGCATTCTGGCAGGCCAGCCGTTTTCTTCTGTCCTTACAGGCGATGATTCAATCAGAAAGCGTCCCATGAAGCGCGTGATCCTTCCTCTGACACAGATGGGCGCCGACATACACAGTGAACAGGATTCCGGCTGCGCTCCGCTGACAATCCGGGGATTATCCGGGTCTGGCAGCGCCGGGGAAGGCACTTTTTTTCATAAAGACAGACTGCACGGCATCACATATCATTCGCCTGTCGCATCTGCCCAGGTAAAGTCCTGTGTCCTTCTCGCAGGGCTCTGTGCCGACAGTCCGGTCATTGTCACAGAACCGTCTCTGTCAAGGAACCACACGGAACTGATGCTCGCATCCTTTGGCGCGGATGTGTATACCGGGACTTTTTCGAAAGTGCTTCCCGCCGTATCTGCCGCGGCCGAACCATATCTGTCTGAATATGCGGCAGCCGAATATCTGACCGGAACTGCAGCCTATGCCAATCTGTCAGAGTCTTCTGCCAAAGCAGGCACATTTTTTAATGAATCCGCCAGTGCTGCGGGTGCTCCTGACAGCTCCGTGAGCGCTTCGGCACTTCTGAAAGGCTCTGCCGGTGCCGCTGCATCTCTGAACAGTTCTGCAAGTGCCGCTGCATTTCTGAACAGCTCTGCAAGTGCCGCTGCATTTCTGAACAGCTCTGCTGCATCTGCGGAACTGCTTATGCACGAAGAATACCGGAATCTTCCCGCCGCCGCCGTTATGCCGGACCCGAAGCTGGAAGGGGGCTCTGTCCGCGTTCCGGGAGACATTTCTTCTGCCGCCTATTTCCTGTGTGCGGCGCTCCTGGTGCCCGGCTCCCATATCACGCTCAAAAATGTGGGGATCAATCCCACCCGGACCGGCATTCTTAGCGTTGCGGAAGCAATGGGCGCAGATATTGTCATATGTGCCCGCACAGAATCCGGCGGAGAGCCCGCAGCAGACCTGGAAGTCCGATATTCGCCGCTTCACGGCACCCTTATCGAAGGTGATCTGATTCCCACGCTGATCGATGAGCTGCCGGTGATTGCAGTCCTTGCCGCCTGCGCAGAGGGGGATACCATCATACGGGACGCCGGGGAACTGCGCGTCAAAGAGTCCGACCGGCTGACCATCATCATCGAAAATCTTCAGGCAATGGGCGTATCTGTTGAGCCGCTGGACGACGGAATGATTATACATGGCGGGCAGCCTCTTCACGGGGCCGTTCTCGACAGTCACGAAGACCACCGCATCGCCATGTCTTTTGCCGTTGCAGCCCTTACCGCAACAGGCGACACAGAGATCCGGAATGCAGAATGTGTGCGTATCTCTTATCCGGGGTTCTATACAGATCTGGCAGGTCTGCAGTAAAATACAGCGAGGTGAAAAATGCCTAAACTGGAAACGTTTAATGAGATAATTGAAAAAATACAGCAGGAGCATAATCTGACTACGGGAGAGTCCTACCTGGCTATTCTCATAACATTTCTGATAATTGAAATCATCTTAGTCGGGATCTGTGTCATTGGATGGTGGATTGCCCAGAAAATCAACAGGATTGTCTTTCGCCACATAGAGGCAAAACAGGGAGACAAGCTCTATATCCAGTTTATGCGAAAGGTGATGTCCGTTGTTATCACGGTATTGTTCATCATCATCCCCTTTGATCTGGGGAGTATACGGAAGTCACTGTTCGGCAGTGCCGCTGTTCTGACTGCCGTCGTCGGTTTTGCCGCGCAGGATGTCATCAAAGATATTCTGTCCGGCCTTCAGATCAGCATGTACCATCCATTTGATGTCGGCGACCGCATCGAACTCGAAGACGGCACGGTAGGAATCGTAGAATCCATCACCATGCGGCATGTCGTCATTCACAGAATCGACACCGTCAAAATCGTCATCCCGAACAGCAAAATGAACGGCTTTTCCGTCGTCAACTACAGCTACGGCGACGTGCCCCGCTCCGCCATCATGAAATATCCCATCAGTTACGACTCAGATATTGCAAAGGCAAAGCGGGTCATCCACAATGCCATCGAAGAACTGCCCTCTACCTATGCCGGCAGAAGGAAAAAAGACGGCTCAATGGATTACGGTCAGGTCTATTTTCTGGAGCTGGCAGACAGCGCCCTCATCATGACCGTTACCATCTATTATGAAAGCTCCATCCCCACGGAAATCGTCAAGGATATGGTCAATACCAAAGTCTTTGAAGCCCTGAAAGAAAACGGCATCGAGATTCCGTACAATCATATGACAATTGATTTTTTAAAGGAAGAGGCAGAGTAAATGGAGGAGACAGGGGTCAGATCTCTGTCTCCTCCTTGTCTCACAGCCGATAAGATTTAATGAAGTTCCGGATATCCGCACCGCCGTTTATATAACGGATCAGGATTTCCGCGCAGGCCCGGCTGTCACTGTCCGCCTTGTGATGGTCCAACTCGATCCCGTAATACTCACACAGGACATTCAGGTTATGGCGCATTCCCCGCAGGATCTGCCGGCCCATCTGTACCGTACAGCAGTATGCCGCGCTTTTCTTCCAGGAAATGTGATAATCCGTCAGGCACCTCTTCAGTACACCCATATCAAACTGCGCATTGTGCGCCACAAGAATCCCCCCTGACATAACAGGCTCGATCTGTCTCCACAGCTCGGGAAATGTCGGCGCATTCCTGACGGTTTCCTCATCGATGCCGGTCAGTTTTATATTGAAGGGATCAAACGCCTCCTCCGGATTTACATATGAGAAGAATTCCTTCGTTACCATGCCGTTTTCCACAATGGAAATACCGATGGCACTCATCCTGTTGTTGTACCGGTTTGGCGTCTCGACATCAAACACGATGAAACGGTTTCCTTCCAGTCCGGAGCCGGCGCTTCTCCCGGTATGCCAGGATGCCGCTCTTTCCGCAACCTTCAGCCTGCTCATATCTGCCCGCGGATATGCCGTCTGATGTTGTGCCTGATCCGGCATTGCCCTCTGGAGCCGTTCCTTCAGCATGGTATTCCGTTCCGTAACCGTCACATGCTTCACGGCATAAGCCAGCGCCTTCTTTGTGCCGACCAAAACCAGAATCCTTTTTGCCCGGGTGATGCCGGTGTAGATCAGATTTCTCTGCAGCATCACAAAGTGATTCATCATGACCGGCATGACCACGATGGGATATTCGGATCCCTGGGACTTGTGGATTGTTGTGGCATACGCCAGCACCAGTTCATCCAGCTCGGAAATATCGTACACGACGGAACGGCCGTCAAAGTCGACCGTCAGATTCCTTTCTTCCGTATCCACAAAAGCGACGACGCCGATATCACCGTTGAAAACCTCTTTGTCATAATTGTTCCGGGTCTGCATGACTTTGTCGCGCACACGGTAGGTAAAACCGCCGCGTACAAGACCGGGTCCCTCCGGGTTCAATGCCTCCTGCAGCACCTGGTTCAGGTTCGCCGCACCGACCACGCCTCGCTGCATGGGCGTCAGCACCTGTATTTCCGAGGAAGGCGTGCGGTAATACCGGGAGAGCTTTGTCCTGACCAGTTCCACGATCGTATTTGCCGCCTCCTCCGCCATCGGGAATGCCTCCGGATCGGCCGCATGGGGATTTACACGCGGATCCTCCATATCCATGAAAAAGAAATCACTCTGCCGGCCGCCGCGGATATCGGGCAGCTTTCCGGCGTTGACGCGGTGCGCGTTCATGATGATGCGGCTGGTCTGTGCCTGCCGGAAAATCCGCGTCAGCCGCACTACAGGAAAGCATCCGGAATCAATGATGTCGCGCAGCACGTTGCCAGCGCCGACGCTCGGCAGCTGGTCGATGTCGCCGACCAGGATCACCGTCATTGTATCCGGGATCGCTTTCAGGAGATTGTACATCAGCATGATGTCGATCATGGAGCACTCATCCACAATCAGCACATCGCCTTCCAGAGGATTGTCTTCTTTTCGCTGATACCCTTCCGGCGGTTTGAATTCCAGCAGTCGGTGGATCGTTTTTGCTTCCATGCGCGTGGCCTCGGAAAGACGCTTTGCCGCGCGTCCGGTCGGAGCTGCCAGCAGGATCTTTGCGCCGGCCTCGCGGAAGGCGGTAATGATGCCTAGCGTGGTCGTGGTCTTGCCTGTGCCGGGACCGCCGGTCAGCACCAGAAACTTGCTTTTTACTGCCGTCAGGATCGCCTGCATCTGGACTTCATCATAGGTCATCTGCGTTTTCCGGCTGATCTTCTCTTCCAGACCTTCCGTACGGATCCGGAACCCGGAGCCGTCCTGCAGGATCGCCAGGAGCCGTCTGACCACGCCTGTCTCCGAGAACCAGAACGGCGGCAGATAGATCGCTTTTTCCGGCGGATCTGAAGTCTCTGCCTGATCCGGCCGGCCGGGAATATCTTCAATGATCACGTCTTCGGCCCGGACCATCTCGTCCAGCGTCATGGAGAGAATATTGTCCTCCACGGAAAGCAGCTCCGTCCCCGCCTTCAGCAGCTGGCCGCGGGTGGCGTAGCAGTGGCCCTCATCCGCCAGAGTGTTTAAGGTATACAGAAGACCGCTGCGGAGCCGGACATACTTTTCGTGATCAAATCCCATCTTTCCGGCAATCGCATCTGCCGTTTTAAAGCCGATTCCCCAGATGTCATCCGCCAGCCTGTACGGGTTTTCCCGCACTATTTTTATGCTGTCATTGCCATACGTCTTGTAGATCTTTGTCGCATGGCTGGTGCTGACATCATGACCCTGCAGAAAGAGCATGATGTTCTTTATCTCCTTCTGCTCCTGCCAGCTCTGTCTGATCCGCCGGATACGGGTTTTCCCGATGCCGGGCACACGGATCAGGGAGTCCGGATCCTCTTCGATCACATCCAGCGTGTCCTTCCCGAATTCCTGCACGATCTTTTTGGCAAACTTCGGCCCGATCCCCTTAATCAGGCCGCTGCCCAGATACTTTTCGATTCCAAAGACCGTCGCGGGCAGGGTCTCCTCAAAGGTTTCCACGGAAAACTGGCGGCCATACTTTGGGTCGATACGCCAGGAGCCCCACAGATACAGGACGCTGCCCACATGCACGTCCGGCATGCTGCCGACCACGGTTACAAGGTCAGAAAAGTTTTTGGCCCGGCACTTAATAACAGAGTACCCGTTTTCCGAGTTCTGATATGTAATTCGCTCTACTACGCAGCGAAGGTGTTCCATGTCTGTCCGTTACATCCTCTTTCCATCA
>CADBNA010000004.1 GCA_902795835.1 uncultured Lachnospiraceae bacterium
TCTGTCCCGCTTTTCCACGGTCTTTCCCCCAGATACATCTCCAGCACGGAAACCGCCCAGCTGTATATATCCGTCCGCCTGGTCAGGGGTTCTCCCTTCAGCTGCTCCGGAGAACAGTAGGCCGGCGTATAGCCTCCGGTCGGCGCCATATGCGTGGCTCCATCCGGGAGAGCAGACCCCGGCTCGCCGAAGCCCTCCTGCAGCTGCATGCGGGCGCGGGCAAGGCCGAAATCTCCCACCTTCGCCTCCCAGTTTTTTGTCAGCAGCAGGTTGTCCGGCTTCACATCCTGATGAATCAGACGGCCTTCCGACTCATGCGCATAATGCAGCCCTCTTGCAAACTGAATCGCAATATCCAGAAGCCTTGCCTGCAGGGCTTTCTGCGCCTCTTCCGGGCTCCCATCCGGCATTTCCGGAAGCGCATACAGCGTTTTGTCATCTATACGGTTTTTCAGGCTTCCGTTTTCCATCCACTCGGAAAAAATCGTCGGCACGCCTCCGATCTCACGGACATAATAGCAGGAAACAATATTCGGATGCAGGCCGAGGTTGATCCAAGCCTCACACTCATGGATGAAGTTTTCCTTCCGTCTGTCACTTCCCTCCGCAAAAAACTTCGGCAGAGGACGTTTCATGGCCAGATCCGTATTCCAGCTGTTGTGGTGCACCTTCCAGACGCTGCCCATGCCGCCGCAGATCGCATCCGAAACCACCTCATATGTCTCCAGCAGAGAAATTCCCCTGGTAATCTCCTCATTGGAAATAGAATCCGTGGCAGAAGCAATGCCGTGATCCGGCGCCTCTCCCTCGCCCGTTTCCTCCAGAATCGAATCCTTGCTCAGGCTGAAGCTCAGGCTGTCTCCATCTGCACTGGCCGGGGATGGTTTCTTACTCAGGCCGAAACCCAGACTGTCCCCGTCCGCGCTGACCTGGGACGGTTTCTCCTCCGGAGCGCGATTGGCCGGGACGGCAGTATCTCTCTTCTTTTTTCGAAACAGATCAAAAAAACTCATTACATTTCAATCGCTTTCTCATCGAAAATAGAGCTTTGGGGGACGGTTCCAAAGTTCACCAGACTATTGCCCCGCTTGTGTCTATAAAATGCCATCCATTTTCTGTTTTTACCGATGCTCTTCCATCATAAAAATCTCTGGCTTCTGTTATGACCTGTTCAGCCTGGAATGCCGGATCCCCTGCCGTATTATAGTAGGTCACCTCTCCATTTTCTTCACGGACCCAGTACATGTTTTCATGTACGGTATCTGAAAGATCAAATGGGTAGATGCCTTTTTTCCGGGGTTCGAAGACAAACTCTCCGTTCTTATCCATTAGCGTGTAAAATGGAGATTTTTGATCATTTTCGAGCTGCATCAGGGCATATCCGTCTTTGAAGGCCGGATAGGGACTTGCCGCAAGGTGATATTGCCCAAGACTGATCTGCATATCTGAATTCAGATCATAAAATCCTACGTCATAGCTCTCCAGGTCAAGTCCATCATAGATCTGGTTCCCAAGGGCTCCCGCCGCAACAAATATCAAGCCGTCATGCAGATTTGCATAGTATTCCGCACCCCAGCGGCCCCTTGTCTTATAATAGACATCCTTTTCCATCTGATCAGTATCGGCGATCTCGTCCGTTTCAATCCGATATGCTCCTTCTTTCCATGTATCATAAGAAAAATACATCCGGTACACACCGTATTCCCCATCGCAGACCTCTGCTTTCATTGTCACAGGTTCTCTGCGCCATGTCCCGTCCGGGTTTAAAAAGCCGGTATAATATCCCGTATAATCAAAGGTATTGACTAAGAATTCCACTTGCGGGTAGCCAAAAAAGTCTTCTTCCATATTCGCTACCGGATCATTTATAACACTGCCGTCTATAGAGGATTTCCAATTATTCACCAGATGGATTTCTTCTACAACGCCTTCTCCCCACTGCTCATTTGCATAGGACCACCCGTCTTCTTCAATCGACCACACGACTTCACCGGATTTGTTCACAACATACTGGTAATCTATAATACTTACGCCATTACAGAAACAGGTTGCCGGCAGTTCTTCCTCTCCTAATCTAAAAAGAATATTACCGTCCGGATCCACAGCACACCACCTGGATGAATTGTCTGTTTCCTTTAATTCGGCCCAGACGACTCCATCGTGATAATTGGCAGCCCTCTCTATCTCTTCAGCGGATACGGCCAGCGAGAGTATGGCCAGTGAACAAATAAATGCAGCGGCAAAAACAAGTGTCCGATAAATGGCTTTTTTGTTCATAGCGTATTTCTCCTCCAAAAAGCAGGGCAAGTCTTCGTATAAATAATTCCGTATCTTCTAATGATTTCATTATATCAATGGCTTGTCCGGATTGCAAACCTGGTGGATTCATTGATATAATACTTCTAACACTACATCATTGAGATCTGAGTGGAGGTGTATCTATGAAAAAAAACGGCAGCTTTTCTTTGTTGAGAATAGTGAAGCACTCCTTTATCTGCTCTATTCTGCTTTTGCTATGCGGACAGAATGTAATGGCAGAAGCTTCGAATACTCCTGAATGGAAAGATGCACTTAAAAGCTACAATGAATATCTTTCACGGGATACGATTTTCTGGACAGGCTCTGAAGGAGCGGGGGCACCCGTCAGCGAACAGATGCAGTTTATGATCAGGGATATAAACAGCGACGGCATTCCCGAGCTGATTGTTAAGAATACTGAGTATGTATATGGCTGGATTGAAATATACACATATACAGGATCCGGGGTAGAGGAAGTCGTATCCTGTGATATAATAGCCGGCTGCTATCCCGGCACCCCGGTCTTCTTCATCCGGACCGAAAATGATCCTGTTTACGAAACCTACTTCTGCCTTAATGACATTTCCGATGAGATCATTGGCTGGCAGCTGAAAATCGGTCAGACTGCCGGCTATGAGGGCGGAACAGAATACTACTGGTATGGAATTTACACCGATGAAACATCCGAAGACTGGTATAACAATTCCGCCACTCCCATCTCACAGAGTGACTTCGAATCGCATATGAAGGAAATCATTGGAGAAACAGATCCCGTGGACTTTTCTGAAGAAGAATGGTATGACAATACAGATGAAAACAGGAAAAAAATCCTGACATCGTAGAGATGTAGTGGTTTTTTACAAGCTCCCCTCAAATGGGGCAGGCACCAATGTTCGTGAGAGACTGCGAAGACAGGGATCAGATCTCTGTCTCCTCCGCCTGTCTCCGCCAGCACTCTCTCAGTGCAGCTCAAAATAATTCTTTCTGGTTGACAGCACGCCTTCCCGCTGCAGTTTTCCAAGCTCCGCCGACATAGCGCTCCGCTCAACGCCGAGATAGTCGGCGAGGGCCTGTCGGTCAAGCGGAATGGAAAAGGAGCGGGAGCGGCTGATCCCGGCCTGCTCTTCCAGGTAGGCGAGGAGTTTCTCACGCGTGGTTTTGTGAGCCAGAATCCGCAGCTTCCGGTTCATCTGCAGGTTTTTTCTGGCGACGACCATCAGGAGGTTCCGGATGAGCGACTGGTGAAAGATGCAGGATTTAGAACAGGTTGTCAGCATTTTTGAGACATTGAGCAACAGCAGGTCCGTATCCTCCTGCGCCTCGACGCTTACCGGCATCTCCCGCACCCCCGCGCAGGCAAAGGCTTCCGCAAAGAGGCTCCCGGTATCCGCGACGGCAAGAATCGTGCGGGTGCCGTCCAGGCTGTCCCTCAGAATTCTCACAGAGCCGGACAGGATGAACCCTATTTTCCCGGCCGGATCCCCTTCCATAAAAATGTATTCTCCCTTCAGGGCGCGCCTCTTCTCTGCCCCCAGGCAGTGCATCATGGACAGCGCGTCTTCTTTTCTGATGCCTGAAAACAGGGCGGACGCGGTCAGGATATCGGTTTGCGAAGGAGAGAGCTTCATTTATAATCTCCATTCCGCCGCCGTTCCGTTGGCGGCACAGGCAGTCACGTAAAAAACCGTATTTGTTGGAAATACAACATACAATCATTTCCCATTATAGTATGGTCTGTTCAGAAGGCAAGAGAAAAAGATAAAAGAAAAAGCTCCTGATTGCGGCAGACTGCACCGCCTGCGCATATGTATGCCGCATTCCATCAGGATTTCATGCGGGGCAAGGTCACGCTGGTCGGCTGTCCGAAGCCGGATCCGGTCGACTACAGCGGGAAACTCACCGAAATCATTTGCGAGAATGATATACAATCCGTCACAATCATGCGCATGGAGATACCGTGCAGCGAAGCTGACCGATTACTGAAAACA
>CADBNA010000005.1 GCA_902795835.1 uncultured Lachnospiraceae bacterium
ATTCTGCTGGCCCTGGCTGTTTCCGCGCTGATCACGACACTCGTTACCGGTGACAATCCGATTGCCGTTTATGTGACGATTTTCCAGGGCAGTTTCGGAACGCCCAGAAAGGCGTGGATTCTCTTCCAGAATCTGGCGATCCTGCTCTGCGTATCGCTGGCTCTGGCGCCTGCTTTCCGCATGCGGTTCTGGAATATCGGCGGGGAAGGCCAGCTGCTGATGGGAAGTCTGGCAGCTGCAACCTGCATGATTAAGCTCGGGAGCCAGCTGCCGAACGCGGTTCTGATTCCGGTCATGGTCATTGCCAGCATTGGCGCCGGGGCCGTCTGGGGCGTGATTCCCGCCTTTTTCCGGGCTAAATGGGGTACGAATGAAACGCTTTTCACGCTGATGATGAATTATCTGGCGACACAGATTGTGGCATATTATACCATTCGCTGGGAGGTCCCGAAGGGCTCCGGCAAGATCGGCATCATCAACCAGCAGACAATGGCCGGCTGGCTGCCGCAGATCGGCAGCTACAAATATCTGCTGAATATTCTCATTGTGGCCGCGGTAACGGTTTTTATCTATATTTACCTGAAGTACACCAAACAGGGATACGAACTGACCGTGGTGGGTGAGAGCGAGAATACGGCCCGCTATGTCGGCATCCACGTTGACCGGGTCATTATCCGCACGATGGCACTCTCCGGCGCGATCTGCGGCCTGGCAGGCCTGCTGCTCACGGCGGGCACGGATCACACGATGACGACAACCATTGGAGGCGGCCGCGGCTTCACGGGCGTCATGGTTGCCTGGCTGGCGGGGAACAATCCCTTCGGCATGATTTTTACCAGCTTCCTGCTGGTCTTCATGGGAAGGGGGTCCGGCGAGGTCGCTACGGCGTTTGGGCTGAATCATGCATTCGGAGATATCCTGACCGGAATAATTATATTCTTTATTCTGGGTGCAGAGTTCTTTGTGAAATTTAAACCGATGTTCCGCAGATCAAAAAAGGAGGCATAAGCGATGATAGATCTGGTTGCTTTTATTCCGCGCGCAGTCGTTCAGAGCATTCCTCTTCTCTGCGGCAGTACCGGAGAAACCCTGACGGAAAAATCCGGCAATCTGAACCTGGGCATTCCCGGCATTATGTACGTGGGGGCGATCAGCGGCGTGATCGGCGCGTTCTTTTATGAAAGGTCCCTGCCTGAGCCGTCCATGATCAATCCTTTCCTGGGCGTGTTGATCCCCCTGTGCTGCTCACTCCTGGGATCCTTCCTGATGGGCCTGCTTTATTCGTTCCTGACAGTGTCTCTTCGCGCGAACCAGAATGTTACCGGCCTGGCACTGACCACTTTCGGCGTCGGTTTCGGCAACTTCTTCGGCGGCTCTCTGATCAAGCTGACGGGGGCGGATATTCCTTCTATCGCACTCTCGGCTACCAGTCAGTGCTTCAGCCGCAAGCTGCCGTTCGCCGGCAGTCTGGGCTGGTTCGGAAAGATCTTTCTTTCCTATGGCTTTCTGGCATATACATCTGTCATCATTGCGTTTGTAGCTGCCTGGGTCCTCAAAAAGACCCGCATCGGCCTGAACCTGCGGGCTGTCGGTGAGAATCCCGCTACGGCCGATGCCGCCGGCATCAACGTGGGACGGTATAAATATGCGGCGACCTGCATCGGCAGCATGATTGCAGGTCTGGGCGGCCTGTACTATATCATGGATTATGCCTCCGGCGTGTGGTCCAATGACGGTTTTGGCGACCGCGGCTGGCTGGCCATTGCTCTGGTTATCTTTACGGTCTGGCGTCCGAACGTTGGGGTGTTTGCCTCTATGCTGTTTGGCAGTCTGTATATTTTGTATCTGTTTTTGCCTACGGGAACAAACCTTGCGGTCAAGGAGCTGTACAAGGCAATTCCCTATGTCGTTACGATTGTCGTGCTGGTCTTTATCAGCATGAAGCGAAAGAGGGAAAACCAGCCGCCGGCGAGCCTGGGTATCCCGTATTTCCGCGAGGACCGGTAAGGCAGGCGGAATCAGCAGCGGAGGCGGTTTTCAGGCTGACACAGGTGCATGAGGACTGTTTTTCCGAAGATTTCTGCAGGTCAAAAAAACCGGCCTTTCGGCCGACAGTGGGACAGATACGGAAATGTGTCTGACTGGCCGGAAAATCCACTTGACGCTTTCGGTGAAAAGCGTTATGTTGATGGACGATAATCAGATAATTTCATATGGCTTTTCTCTTATTCAGAGTGGCGGAGGTACATAGGACCTGTGAAACCACGGCAACCCCGCAGTGCGGAAGGTGCCTTTCCTGAGCGAGACGATCGAACAATAAGAGTATGGAGTAAAAAATCCGTTCTTTTGTTGAGAACGGATTTTTTGCGGTCAGTCATGGGGAAAAGCAGAAAGGACGAAACATGGAAAGACGCATTTTTACTTCTGAATCGGTTACCGAAGGACATCCGGATAAGATCTGCGATGCCATTTCGGACGCTGTCCTGGATGCCTGCATGGCAGAGGACCCCATGAGCCGCGTGGCCTGTGAAACCGCTGCCTGCACCGGGTTTGTGCTGCTGACGGGGGAAATCACGACAAAAGCCCATCTGGATTACCAGAAAATAGCCCGGGATACGATCCGTGAGATTGGATATGACAGCTCAGAGAAAGGGTTTGACGCCAATACCTGCGCTGTTTTTGTGGCGATGGATCAGCAGTCTCCGGATATTGCCATGGGCGTGGATAAAGCACTGGAGGCCAGAGAGACCAGCATGACGGACGAGCAGATCGATGCTATCGGCGCCGGCGATCAGGGAATGATGTTCGGGTATGCCACAAATGAGACGCCGGAGTATATGCCCTATTCGATTGAGCTGGCCCATAAACTGACCAGGCGGCTGACAGAGGTCCGGAAAAACGGCACGCTTCCCTATCTGCGCCCGGACGGCAAGTCCCAGGTCTCTGTAGAGTATGATGAAAACAAAAATCCGGTCCGGCTGGAGGCTGTGGTTATTTCGACGCAGCATGACGCCCAGGTGACACAGGAGCAGATTCACGCTGATATCCGGCAGTATGTGATTGACCCGGTCGTGGACAGCAGCATGGTAGATGCCGATACAAAGATCTTCATTAATCCTACCGGCCGCTTTGTCATCGGAGGCCCGCAGGGCGACGCCGGGCTGACCGGGCGCAAGATCATTGTAGATACATACGGCGGCATGGGCCGTCACGGCGGCGGCGCATTTTCGGGAAAGGACTGCACCAAGGTGGACCGGTCCGGCGCCTATGCTGCCCGGTACGTTGCCAAGAACCTGGTGGCGGCAGGCATTGCTGACCGGCTGGAGATCCAGGTGTCCTATGCCATCGGCGTGGCGCAGCCGACCTCCGTCAATGTGGAGACGTTCGGAACCGGAAAACTGCCGGACAGCCGTATCGTAGAGATTATCCGTGAGAATTTCGACCTGCGGCCGGCCGGCATCATCAAAATGCTGGATCTTCGCAGGCCAATCTACCGCCCGACCGCCGCATACGGTCATTTTGGACGCACAGATGCAGAGTTTCCGTGGGAGAAGCTGGATAAGGCAGAGGAGCTCAGAAAATATCTGTGAGAACTGCCCTTCGAGGCATGA
>CADBNA010000006.1 GCA_902795835.1 uncultured Lachnospiraceae bacterium
AGAGGTTCAAGATCGACAAGCTGCCGGTCATTCTCCATTTCTTCAAGCAGGACTGGCAGTTCCTGATCCAGTACTACGAGTATCGTTTATTATTTGATGTCCATTCAACCTTCACAGCACACTCTTCAATGTCGGACTGTTGAACATTAGTAATTCTTGGTGTGCTTAACGCTGATGCATGCACCTCATTGCCTGTTGACGAAAAGGCAAACGCTGCAATTATGCATGCACAAAATACTAATATTGTTGATAATTTCTTCATTGCGCCCCTCCTCATTATTCAATTATTATTGAATCGGTCCTAACTTCTCCCCTGAGAGCGGCTCTAATCTGCAATCCCCTTATTAGTCTTTGCTCCTGCCCCTACAACCCCACCATTCTTCTCAGTTTCTCCCTGTATTTCCGGCTGACCGAGATTTCTTTGCCATCGACCCGCACGGACGCAAGTCCATATGTCGAGACCCGATCCAGATTCACGATGAAACTGTTGTGACACCGAACGAAGTTGTCCGGGAGGATCGTCTCCAGCCTGGTCATGGTTTCGTAAAAGCTGATCGGCTCCCCGGGTAGATCAGTATGGACAGTGATCTTCCTCTTGATGTTCTCGAAGTATAGGATATTCTGATAGGGAATGTAGTGTCTGCGCCTGTTCACTTCGCATTCGAAATACGCAGATCCTTCCTCGATCCTGTCCACCGCTTTCCGGAGAGCCCGTTCCACTATCGTCCGGCTTAGCGCGTCTTTCTCAATTAAATAAACATGGTCCACCTCGTAAACCTCTGGAGAATACACACCGGGGTCTGCGAGGAATATGATCTGTGCGGTAGGGACGGAGGCCCTCATTCTTCCTGCGATCTCGACGCCACTCAGGCTTCCGATCCGCGTCGCGATGAATATGATGTCCGGGCGAAGGCGTCCGTCCTCCATGTCATACAGGGTTTCCTTGGCGCTATAGCAGGTTGTGATGTCTAGCTTTTTGGACAAAGCCTTGCAAACTCCTGCCGCACACACCTCCAGCACTCCCCTCAATTGTTCCGCATGCTGCCTATCATCCTCAACAATTAGTATGATCATTTTTTCTTGACTTCCCTAAACTATGCTCGCATTTTCATTCTACCACGCGTCCGTTTCGTGTATTTCTTCTTGTAATATATGACCCTGAAAATGTAAATATTAGCCAAACATCTCTCATTCTCAGGGCCGTATGTAAAAATATCACTTTACTAATAGTTTACTAAAATTATTCTTTTCCGTATCAAAAAAAGCAGGCTTGCGCCTGCGTTCCTCTGTGTTCCCAAGCAATTATCTCAGATCAGAAGTATTCATCGTCACCGGAGCTGAAGTATCCATCGCTGCTTTTTTTACTCTTCTTGCTCTTTTTGCTGGAACCTCCAGACCCGGAGGACTCTCCGGATGAGCCACTATCCGTTTCGTAATAGGTAGCATCTTCCACAGCTTCCTCTACGAGTTCTGGAGCTCTCTTAACTTTAACCTTGACCTTCTCTTCACAGCCTCCTGCGCGAACCGTGATCGTGGCCTTGCCAGGTTTCTTTGCCTTGATCTTTCCTTTCTTGCTGACCGATGCCACCGACTTCTTTGAGGATAGGAAGGTGATGGTCTCTCCTGCGAATTCCTTCGGCTGGAGCTTCGGTTTCAGGGTTTTGGCGTCTCCCTCCATCAGGGAAATGCTGCTTTTCAGGTTCTCTATGGCAGTGACCTTCGGAATGACATCGACGTGGATCTTCTTGCTGAAACCCATGACATGCAACGTCATGTCTGCCTCCCCCACCGCCATGCCGGTAATGTGCCCGGTTCCATCCACCGTGATCACCTTCGGATCGGAGGACCTGAAGGTGATCGGTTCCTCTTCAAACCGGTCTGGTTCGATATCATACGCATAGTCTGCCGTCTCTCCGATGTAGACGGTTTCCGTATCATTGATTCCGATCACATCGGTAACTTCTTTGGGAAGCGAGAGATACCAGACAAGCGCCAGGCAGGCGGCAACTGTAGCGATCACGGCACAGGCATTCAACCATTTGGGAATACCGCCATAAGCCTTTTGGGGGGAAGGTTTTGCTGGTACATGCTCCGCCCGCTTCCTCTCGTATGCGTAATTCTCCAATGCCTCCCTCATCTCTGCCGCACTGGCATAGCGATCCTGCGACCGATAAGCACAAGCTTTGAGCACGATGGCCTGCAGAACCTCAGACCCCTCATCCGGCGGCGGAATCATCGCCCCGCTCATGCGTCGGAAGAAAGCCCTGTCACTGTCGTCGACCGTAAAGGGCTCGTCCTTCCCAGGCATGAAGGCGTTCCGACCACCATTCAGGTATTTGTATAGGACAAGTCCCAAGGAATAGATGTCGGACTTTGGCCCGTAGGCTTCGCCCTTGAAGATCTCCGGTGCCATATAGAGGAACGTCCCCTTTCGGGAGAGCCCGACCCGGGTCTCCTCCACCATCCGTGAGATGCCGAAGTCGCCCAGCTTGTAGTCTCCAACTGCCGAAACAAAGATATTCTCTGGTTTGATGTCCCGATGGATAATCCCATTCCGACTACATAACTCCAGCGCTTTGCACATATCGATCCCAAGATGCAGGACGTCCTTCTCCTCCAGAGGTTTCTTCTCGCAGTGCTTCAGGAGGGGAGTCAGCAGTTCCAGACGAATCAGGATATCCCAACCGATGCCGTTTTCGTGAGGGATGATCATGTGGTCTTCGTAGCTGACAACGTTGCTGTTCCCCTTCAGCCTGGCCAGGTTGGTGAGTTCCTCCCTGATACGATCCATTGCCGAGTCATAGTAGGTCGTCACATCCTGGTCACTCATGCCATTGGACTTGATACTGAGTATGTCCTCTTCACTCTGGGGGATCGTGATGCACTTCAAGGCAGACCTGTAAACAGTTCCCAGGTCTTTCCGTTCGATGAGCAGGACCTCGCCGGTGGCACCGTGCCCGATCCTTTCTTTGATTATCCACGATCCGAAGATGGGCTCGTATTTACTGTACTTTGTATCCATATGCTTGCTATTTCACTCTGACTGTCACAGTACTGGAGAAACCGCTGTAGACGACCTTCTTTCCGACCTTCTTGAACGCGCGGATCTTGTAGCTGTATTTTTTTCTCTTCGACAGGCCCCTGTGCATGACCCCCTTGACCTTGGCCCCCTTGGTGAGCGCTTTCCGGAACTTGCTCTTCCCTTGCAGCCGGATGTACAGCTCGTATCCGTCTGCGCCTGCGACCTTTCCCCAGGTCAATCTGACCTTACGAGGGCCGGCAACTGCCTGTACGCAGGGTTTGGCTAACTTCCCATTGACGATGATGGACTTGGCGGCTTTCCGATACCTCGATGTCGCTGTCGCGGTCACGGTGATTCGACAGGTACCATATCCTGTGACCGTCACAAAGCCATTCCGGCCCACCATCGCCACCTTCGCATTGGACGATCTGTAGATCAGCGGTGTCTTCGCCTTCGCATTCAGGCGGAATTTGGACCCGATGAACCTGATGTATTTGGAAGTGCCCTGGATCACCTGTTTGGCAGGAGGGCTCGTGGGGGCAGGCGTATTCTCCGTCCCTTTCGGAAGGATCACATCCTGGGCACGGGTCTCCTTCTTCCCATCTTTGTCAGAAAAAACTTTGTCGCAGACCGAGCAAGCCCAGTACTCGAGATTTCCATCTTCGGTCTTCGTCGCAGCTTTCGCCACATGGTGCACAAGGGTATGAGCTTTCTTTTCCGTAATCGTCGAAAACACCTCGACCTTACCTCCAGAATCTTCGAAACGCTTGCCACATCGGGCACAGACGTAATACTCGATTCTGCCGGTTGCGGTGCAAGTGGCCTTTTCTGCAGCATGATGTACGAGGATATGTGTCTCACAGGGCTTGCCGCTGATTTCGGAATCAGTATATTCCTCGTACTGTTTTCTGTCCGCATTCACATGCTTGATGTCGTTTGCTTCTGCAAAAACCGCGGCCGCCGGACTCTTGCTGTAGATCGTCAGGTCAGGCCTGCTATCCACAAACGCTTTTTCATTGATCGTTTCTACCCCCTCAGGGATATACAGTGTTTTCAGAGAGCTGCCTTCTCCTCCGCCCCCTTGGAATGCACGCGAACCAATTGATTTCAGACTCTCCGGGAGGTTCACATACTCCAGCGATTCACAGCATCCAAATGTACTCTCCTCAATGCTGCTCACCCCCTCTGGAACAACAGCATAGGTCATGGAACGATCCAGCAGAAACGCCTTTGATCCAATCGTCCGAACTGTTTTGGGCATGTCTACTCCCATCAACTTCGCACAGTTACCGAATGCATACTCACCGATCTCTGTAACCCCTTCCTGCAGAGTGACCGTCTCAAGCGCACTTGAATTGGCGAAACAAGCAAAGGGAATCACTTCCACGCCTTTTGGGATATCGATACGTTTCATCCTTTCACAATCTGCGAATGCGCCGGACCCAATCGTCTTCAGACTGTCCGGCAGCTGGATCTCTTTCAGCTTGCTTGCGGCAAAGGCATATTCCCCAATCGTCTCGACATTGGCCGACACCAAAAACGTCGCCTCGTCTTTCCCACTGGGATAAGCGAGCAAGGCGGTCCGATCCTTGCTGTACAGAACACCATCCTCAGCCGCGTATAGTGCCTCACCGTCCTTCAGGACGAATTCTGTGAACGCCCCACAGCCCCGGAATGCCTGATTGATCGAAGCACTGTTATAATAATTCTTTGGTAGCGTCACTCGTCTCAAACGATCGCACTCGCCAAAAGCATGATCCATCCTGAACAGACTGTCCGGCAGAACGAGTTCTTCCATTCCGCACCCGATAAACGCTTCGTGCTCAATAAACTGAAGGCTCTCCGGAAGCTCCAGTTTCTTCAGATTTCTGCACCCTTGAAATGCATTCGCCTGAACATAGACGACATGTTTCGGGATAGCCACCTCCTTGATGTCCAGTTTGTCAGGATTCTTGTCGAACGCTCTGCCTCCGATGGAAACAACTTCCTTTCCATCGATGACAGCAGGAATGTGCAGAATCCCATCCTTCGGAATCGCACTGCAACCGAGGATCTCCACAGAGTCCGTCCGGATCGTGTACTGGTCCGCTTCGACGATCTGATACTCCCATACAATCCCAGATCCATCCGTATAACTCAGCGTTCCCCCATAGGCCTGCAGCGGCAGACATAGGCAGCATGCGAAAACAAGTATTGCCGCGAGTACGAAGATCTTCTGATACCTGTGTCTCGTTCGTTCCATAGTCCCTTCCTCTTTTCTAGTCTTTCATGTATGGAAATGTCCGGCCCGTCAACCGGTACTCGTGCTCCAGGTCAGAGCGCAGCATGAGCATATCACTGACCGCTTGGAGCTCTTCCTGAATGCTCAGTGCCTCTTCACCGTCTTCTGCCTTTCTGAGATAAACATCCTTGAAGCGCTGAACCAAGGGGTGTGACTCGTTCCACCGCTGCAGTTCCTCGACCAAAACATCCTCGTCCTTCGATTCCGGATCCAGCGGCTGATAGCCCATCAGCCCCAGGTATCGATCAATCTCATCCGTGGTGGACATCCCAAGAGCCAGACACAGCGCGATGTGGGTCCGTTTCAGCTTTGGCACTGACTTGCTGTTGATCACACGATCCCGCGACTTCATGTCGATCACGTTGATTATCTTCGGACTTCCCGTGATGTAGTTCATCATCGAGTCATCCAAGTACCCCCGCAAAAAATTAATCGGCGTCTCTTTTCCTTCGTTTGCTCTGGTGTACGTACCGAGAATCGCTTTCACATACTCAGCCAGCATGTTTCTCGGGTTTCTGTACGCGGTCTTAAACGCGTCCATGTTCTCGGCCACAAAGCTTTGCAGATCCCGAAAAGTCGGATCATGATGAACCGCCGCCAGCCCTTTTTCCACCGTTGCAGTGCCTTCGTCGTTCGCGATATACTCGTTCCAAAGCGCAATATAGGTGTCCTGAATGATCCTCCGGCATTCCTCGTAGAGGCAGAAGAAGTTCGTGTCCGAGAAGTTCTGCTGATTACAGTTAATCAGATATATCCAGATCAGATCGCTCAGCACGTCCTTCGCATATAGCTTTCTCTTGTCTCCATACCTTACGATCCAACCATTGATCGTTTCCAGGTCCCGCCTAAATGCCATGCCGATCCCGATGAAGGTCTCCCGTTTCCTTGGGATCTTACGATAGAATCCGATCGTCCCCGGGTAATGCACACCGATATACTCGCAAACATCCTCCAGCGTGACTCCAGTGCTCCTCACCAACATATCCAATTCATATCGCCATTCTTTATTTTTGCCAATCATACTATTACTATATCATCATCTGCCTTTTCGTGCATCATTTTTTCTTTCTCAGACGGTTTTTTGTCCGCCTCTCATAAGCCGCATCACCACCACGCTGCATAGCACGCCCGCCGCGTCAATGCACACGTCCCGCAGCTCGCCGCTTCGGCCCGACACGAACAACTGGTGGAACTCATGGATACTTCGGCGGGGCAGCCCAACTGTCACGGGCTTCAGCCCATTTAATCATTTTTCTCATATAATGGATA
>CADBNA010000007.1 GCA_902795835.1 uncultured Lachnospiraceae bacterium
GTTAATATCAAAAGATATGGAGGAGATTCTCAACTATTCTTCTGACGGGATCTGGATCACGGACGGAGACGGGTATGTCCTCTATGTGAACCGCACAAATGAAAAAATGATAGGGGTTCCCAGAGAACAGATGCTGGGGAAGACATGCGAGGAACTGGTAAACCAGAAGATATTCCAGAGCTCTGCCACCATGGAGTCCATCAAGACAAAAAAGAGCGTTACGATGATGGGCTACAATTACAAGACCTCCATGCATGTCCTGATCACCAGCAACCCCTTGCTGGCGGAAGACGGAAGCATCCGCTACGTGATCAATAATGTGCGGGACATGACACAGCTGAAGACGACGATGACGCAGCTGCGCCGCAAGGAACAGGTTATCAGTGAGCAGCAGGAAGAGATTCACTCCCTTCTGTCACTGAAAAACCAGCCCGAAGGCGACCGCTCCATTATCGCGGTGTCTCCCAAGATGAAAAAAATTCTGGACATGGCCAGAAGGGCAGGCCAGTTTGATTCCACCGTCCTGATCCTGGGCGAATCGGGAACCGGTAAGGAAGTCATTGCGGATGAGATCGTCCGCAACAGCAGCCGCTCGGGCAAGGCCTATGTCAAGGTAAACTGCGGTGCCATACCGGAGAACCTGATTGAATCGGAGCTGTTCGGATACGAACCCGGCGCCTTCACAGGCGCGTCCAAAAAAGGAAAGATGGGGCTGTTCGAGCTTGCGAACGACGGCACGATCCTTCTGGATGAGATCGGCGAACTGCCGCAGCATCTGCAGGTAAAGCTGCTGCGTGTTCTGCAGGAACGCAAGATCCAGAGGGTTGGCGGCACAAAAGAAATCATGCTGGATCTGCGCGTGCTGGCGGCAACCAATGCGGATCTGAAAGGCATGGTGGACGAAGGAAAGTTTCGGAGCGACCTGTATTACCGGCTGAATGTGGTATCGATTTCCATTCCTCCCGTAAGAGAACGCCGGGAAGATATTCCGCAGCTTCTGCTGCACTATAAAAACGAGTACACCAGAAAATATGCGATTCAGAAAGAGTTCTCCGAGAAGGCAATCCAGTGCCTGTGCCGCTACGACTGGCCCGGAAATATCCGGGAGCTGCAGAATGTTGTTGAAAACCTGGTAATAATGACAGAGGGTGTGCGGATTGAGATGGAGAGCCTGCCCGAACAGATTCAGGAAAAGGGTGAGGAGCGGGCCCCGGTTATTCTGCCCGGGAACGAGATCCGTCCTCTGAAGGAAGCCGTCGAAGATATGGAAGAACTGATGATCCGCCGTGCACTGGAGCGGTACGGCAGTACCCGTGAGGCCGCCAGGGCTCTGGGTGTGAACCAGTCAACGATTGTTCGAAAGCTGCAGTCATTTAACAGTAAAAAGAAACTGTCGGAATAACGGAACCTGCCCAAAAAAGGAGGAGAAAATGAATCTTGCTAAGGAATTGCTTGAGACTCGCGTTTCAACAGGCGAGATCGGAATGTGCTGGACAGGACAGGCCGGATTCATTTTAAAAGACAGCAACCGGAGAACCCTGGCCATTGATCTGTATCTGACAGACTGCGGGGAGCGCTACAAGGGGTTCAAGCGCATGGCTCCCAAGCTGCTGTCGCCGATGGAGATTGCACCGGATTATTATCTGATCACCCATACACATTTTGATCATCTGGACTATGATGCTGTACCGATCATTGCATCTGCGGGAAAGACCATGTTTGTCGGTCCGGCCAGCGTGGCTGAAAAACTCCGGGAAATGATGATTCCCGAGGAGCGGATCATGGTTATGGATTACGGCGATACGATCCTGATGGACGGCATTCGCGTGACATCTGTCTATGCTGATCACAACCACATGGTTCCCGAATCCTTCGGCTATGTCGTGGACATGGGAGGGCACCGCATTTATTTCTCGGGAGATACCTGTTTCAGAGAGGATATTTTCGGCAAGATCGCACTGATGAATCCGGATATCTTTGTCGGCTGCACCAATGGCCAGTTTGGCAATATGTCTGCCGAAGAAGCGGCAAAGGCCGCAATGCTGGTCGGAGCAAAGGCCGCGGTGCCGTGTCATTTCTGGATGTTTCTGGAGCATCACGGATGTCCGTGGGAATTTGCTGAATATCTGGAAGCGAACAGCGAGACCTGCAGACCGGCCATCTTCCGGCAGGGAGAGATCCGGACTTTTTCCCTGACCGCGGAAAAGGAAGAAAAAAAATCAGTAGAAAAGGTAATTGCAATCTGACTGAGAATTCCGCGATGTAATGGCGGAGCAGTCGTGAAATGTACGGAAGCGGAGGTCAAGTGCATATAGAGTAGCCTGTTGACCATTTTCACTGCCAAAGAAGGAGCGCGGCACTGCAATAACAGGAGGTATGAGATGTCCTTAAGAGAAAGAACCTTCGAGAGACTGAAGAAGAGTATCAATGGCGAACCCATTGATGCACATGGGGTTTTTAATTTTTACACCTACCCATTTTATCATGAAGTAACAAAAGTACCGCTGGATAAGTATTTCAGCGATCCGAAGCTGCAGCTGGATATTCAGGTTGAGGTTCTGGA
>CADBNA010000008.1 GCA_902795835.1 uncultured Lachnospiraceae bacterium
AAAGAACTTCTAAGCATTCACGTCATCTGCTAAGAACACTCGCAGAAATCATAAACTCGCTGCGCTCAGACAGTATGATTTCTGCTCGCAACGCAGATTTCCGTTCATGCAGAAGTTCTAATGCTTGTGCAGATTGTTTGGAATGTTCACACAATTTCTCTCCCGCAGACTTTCGCAATTGCATAAAATAAGTAAAAATAGACAATTGCGAAACTCTGTAACTATTATGAAAATGTACAAGCCGCATGAATCCGACTCAGGCACGCTCGCGCTGCCTCGTCCACGCAGCGGTACTAAACTCCCGCTTCGCGGATCGTAAAGTACCGGCGGGACTCGAAGCACCTGAGTCTGGATTGTGCAGCTTGTCCATTCCAGCATACTTTTTTGAGGAGTTTCGCAATCGCCTAATAAACAAAAGGGCTGAGAGGAGGCGGGACGCATATGATCAACAAATTGGTGGAGAAGATAAGGCGTACGCAGGCGCCGGTGGTGGTCGGCCTGGATCCGATGCTTTCCTATGTGCCGGAAGAGGTGAGGAATAAGGCCTTTGCCGGATACGGCGAGACACTGGAAGGGGCGGCGGAGGCTGTATGGCAGTTTAACAAGGCAATTGTGGATGCCGTCTGCGACCTGATTCCGGCAGTAAAACCGCAGTCTGCCATGTATGAACAGTTTGGCGTTCCGGGGATGGCGGCCTATGAAAAAACGGTTGCGTACTGCCAGGAGAAAGGCCTGATTGTCATCGGTGATATCAAGAGAGGCGATATCGGCTCCACATCCGAGGCCTATGCGGCCGGCCATCTGGGCCATGTGCAGGTCGGGAGCAGGAGCCTGGCGGGTTTTCATGAGGATTTTGCCACCGTCAATCCTTATCTGGGAAGTGACGGCGTCCGTCCTTTCCTCAAAGTCTGCGCGCAGGAGAACAAGGGCATTTTCGTCCTGGTAAAAACATCCAATCCGTCCAGCGGTGAGCTGCAGGACAGACTGGTTGACGGAAAACCGCTGTACGAGCATGTCGGTGCGATGGTTGACGCGTGGAGCCGGGAACTCATGGGAGACGCATGGAGTTACGTGGGGGCAGTTGTCGGCGCGACATATCCGGAGATGGGCCGTGTGCTCAGGGAACTGATGCCGAAATGCTATATCCTTGTGCCCGGATACGGGGCGCAGGGCGGCCGTGCCGAAGACCTGAAGAACTTCTTTGATGCAGACGGCCTGGGAGCCATCGTCAATTCCTCCCGCGGCATTATCTGCGCATGGCAGAAGGAAGAATATGCCCGGTTTGGCGCAGCCGCATTTGCGGACGCCAGCCGGCAGGCGGTGACAGATATGATCGCGGACATTCACCGCGGGCTGGGACTGTGAGGCGGCTTGGGATATATGGAAAAGACAAAGGGAACGGTAGTTGATCAGCGTTCCATCAGCGCAGGAATTTATGATTTGAGGATACAGGCTCCCGGTATTGCCTCCGCAGCTGTGCCGGGACAGTTCGTAAATGTGTTTTGCCGGGACGGAAGCCGGCTTCTGCCCCGGCCGGTCAGCCTGTGCGGCTATGACCCGGATGCCGGGGTAATACGGCTGGTATACCGCACTGCCGGTCCCGGCACGAGAGAGTTCTCTCTTCTGAAGGCGGGAGACCAGGCAGAACTGCTCGGCCCGCTTGGAAACGGATTTCCTCTGCAGGAGGCGGCAGGAAAGCGCGTTCTCCTGATCGGCGGCGGTATCGGGATTCCGCCGATGCTGCAGACAGCCAGGGCGCTTCTGGCCGGACAGGGGGAAAAGAGGCCGGCATCCGTGACGGCTGTTCTGGGGTACCGGGACAGCATCTTCCTGGCAGATGAGTTTTCACGTGTCACGGAGACCGTACTGGCGACGGAAGACGGCAGCGCGGGGACCAAAGGAACGGTGCTTGATGCCGTTCAGGCGGCAGGTCTGCAGGCGGATGTGATTTTTGCCTGCGGTCCGAAGCCCATGCTGCGGGCATTGAAGAACTATGCGGCACAGGAAGGCATTGCCTGCTGGATTTCCCTGGAAGAGCGGATGGCCTGCGGGATCGGAGCCTGCCTGGCCTGTGTCTGTGAAACGGCTGGCGTGGATGCGCACTCACATGTGCACAATGCGCGCGTGTGCAGGGACGGGCCGGTGTTTGCAGCCGGGGAAGTAGTGTTGTAGAAGAGAATTCTGAGAAACGGACGCCGGCGGGGGCAGCGGCACTGCCTGTCCTTCAGGTTCTCCGGGTACAAGATGTTCTAAGCTTCCCGCAGTTCCCTTCATCACCGGAGGGGGCTGAAGGCGTTCTCACTTCGTGTTTCTGCGCGAATGGCCGCCTTTCGTGCTGTGAGCCGCCGTTCACTGTCGGGAACTGTGGGAATCCAAGTACATCTTAGTACCCTCCGAAATTCAGTCCAGGCAGTGCCGCTGTCCCTGCCGGCTGTATGTCGCCTGAGGGACAATAAACATTCGGGCGAGGCATAGTGAACTGGCCGCAGGATACATGCAGCTGTTATCATGTCAGAATATTATAATGTGATGGGTTTCCGCTCTCATGATCAGCAGGCAGGACCGGGGCCGTATTTCCCCGGGCTGCATGGGAGCAAGTGCCGGCAGCCGTCAGTCTCCCGTCCGTCCCGAAACAGGGGCGAGATCGGGCATACTCCTGCCCGATCGAGAGCGAGATGGAGGAGTTTTCATCAGGAAAACTCCGGAATTTCGAGCGGTACCCTGATCAGGGAGGGGCAGGAGACCTACGGATGCCGCACGAAGCGACTGCACCCCGGGGAAATACGGCCCCGGTCCTGCCTGTGTCCGCCCCGGGGAAATGTAAACAGCCATACACTCTGCAAGACCGTGACACGGCCCTCGGCTTATAAAAACGGAGATTTCCTATGAATACATGCGAATCCGCCCCCGACCTGCGCGTCAGCATCGCGGGCGCAGAACTGAAAAATCCGGTCATGACCGCTTCCGGCACCTTCGGCTCCGGCATGGAATACAGCGAGCTGACAGATCTGAACCGCCTGGGCGCTGTCGTGACAAAAGGCGTCGCCGCACAGCCCTGGCCGGGCAACCCTGTCCCGCGGATTGCCGAGGTATACGGCGGCATGCTCAATGCCATCGGCCTGCAGAATCCCGGAATCGATGTGTTCTGCGAACGGGATATCCCTTTTCTGAAGCAATATGACACAAAAATCATTGTCAACGTGTGCGGCCATACGGAAGAGGAGTACCTGGAAGTCGTGGACCGGCTGGCAGGGGAACCGGTGGACATGCTGGAGATTAACATTTCCTGCCCGAATGTAAAGGAGGGAGGAATCGCCTTCGGCACGGATCCGCACATGGTGGAGCGCATTACCCGCAGGATTCGGGAACATGCCGCCCAGCCTGTGATCATGAAGCTCAGTCCGAATGTCACGGATATAGTCGCCATGGCAAAGGCGGCGGAAGCGGGCGGCGCGGATGCCGTGTCTCTGATCAACACGCTGACAGGCATGAAGATTGATATTCACACCCGGCGCTATGCCCTGGCGAACCGGACCGGCGGTCTGTCCGGGCCGGCAATCCGTCCGGTAGCCGTGCGGATGGTCTGGCAGGCAGCCCGCGCCGTGCAGATTCCGGTCATAGGCATGGGCGGAATCACCTGTGCAGAGGATGCCATTGAATTTTTGCTGGCAGGCGCCTCAGCGGTTGCTGTCGGCACGGCGAATTTTTTCCGCCCGGATGCCGCGGCGCGGATTGCAGAGGGCATTGCGGACTACCTGCGTGATGCCGGCATGCAGTCTGTCCGGGAGCTGATCGGCGCGGTGCAGGACTGACAGGAGGAAAGGACCATGGAAGCATATAAGCAGGAATTTATTGAGTTTATGCTGGAGAGCCGCGTTCTGAAGTTCGGTGATTTTACACTGAAGAGCGGGCGGAAATCCCCCTTTTTTATGAATGCCGGGGCGTATGTGACGGGCACCCAGCTGCGGCGTCTGGGACAGTTTTACGCACAGGCGATTCATGACAGCTTCGGACTGGATTTCGATGTCCTTTTCGGTCCGGCCTACAAGGGAATCCCGCTTGCGGTCGCAGCTGCCATGGCCATCAGCGAGATGTACGGCGTTGATGTCCGGTACTGCTCGAACCGCAAGGAAGCCAAGGACCACGGGGATGCGGGCATTCTGCTCGGCAGCGCGCTGCAGGACGGCGACCGCGTGGTGATGATTGAGGATGTAACCACATCCGGAAAATCCATTCAGGAGACCTGGCCGATCCTGAAGGCACAGGGCGATATAGAGATCAAAGGCCTGATGGTGTCCCTGAACCGCATGGAGCGCGGGCAGGGCAGCACGGGAGCGCTCGATGAAATACGCAGTACATACGGATTTCCTGCGGAAGCCATCGTCACCATGACAGAGGTATGTGAATACCTGTCCGGCCTGCCGGAGGAAAGAGCCGTTCTGACCGGGGAGCTGAAAGAAGCCATCCGGGCCTATTACGCACAATATGGGGCGGAGGGAGCGCCATGGCAGTGAGACGTCCCCGGCCCCGCTATACATTTCTGGAGGATAAGAGCGCCCCGCAGCTGAAGGCGGCACTGATTATGGCAGGGCTGTCTTTTCTGTGCCTGATTATCCTGATTGCGGCGGCTTCTGTCAGAGAGAACGGGGCGGGCATGGCATCCGGCGCCGCGGCCCTGGCCGCCATGCTGGTCTCCTGGTACGCCTTTCTGGTGAGCATGCGGGAACTGGCCAAACGACCGGTGAATATCCGGCTGGCGGCGGTCAGCGCCGGGATTACCGGCCTTCTTGCCATTGCCTGGCTTGCCGTTTTTCTGGCCGGAGTGAAGCTGATGTGAGAGGACTGCAACAGTCACTTTATGTAAGATCTGCAAAGAGGAACAGCTGTGGGATACAGAGAACTGACACAGGATGAACAGGAGCGGTTTATGCTGGCCGCCGGGAGGCTGGCGGAAATCGCGGAGGACAAAGGGAGGGAAGATCCTCTCTGGGACTTCTTCCGCAGGGAGGCGGCTTTCCTGCTGGAAGCAGACAGGCTTCGGGAGGAGCTGGCTGCAGGCGGCTGGGAGGATGCGTCCGAAGAGCGCCTGGAGGAGAGAAACCGGAGACTGTACGGAGAGCTGACGGGCAATGCATATGCCCGCTGCTATGGAAATCCGTCCTATATGGAAGCCGCATTCGGACCGGAGACAGGAGGCCTGCTCAGTGTCCTGTACATGGAACTCCGGGGCGCTGTCGTCTGTGCCTTCGACAACAGGCCGTGGGATCTGCTGATTCTGATGGAGCTGCTTCTGCAGATGTTTTGTCTCTATGCCCAGGAGGATGCCCCGGATAAAAAACGGGAAGCCGCCCGGGAGATTCTGTACTGGTATACGCTTGACTACTGCCGGGAAATCACGGAGGAGAGGACGGGAGAACTGCTGGATCCCTCACTCTCCCTCATAAGAGACCGGATTATGGAAGCAGATCTGACAGATCTGCGGTATCTGTATTCTTTTGGTGAATATGTCACAGAGAGCGAAAAACAGACGGCACGTTTTCTGAATTCACTCTCTGAAGAAGAAATTGAAAAAATTGCCCGCATCTGGACAGAAGGCTACCGGCTGGGCTTTGCGGCGCAGCGCAAGGATATCAGCATCAAGAAAACGGTGGAGATCCGCAGCCGGCTGGGCTTTGAGAGGATTGTCCGCTGTGCTGTCCGCCAGTTCCGGGATATGGGGCTGGAGAGTATCATATGCCGCTGTGCGCCTCATGCCCTGACTCGCAGGCAGCATATCCGGAGCGGCTGGTACGGCGCGGTGCCGAATCAGCAGTTCGAGTATGACCACCGCAATGACGCGGCGCTCTGGCTGGATGAGCGGTTCGTGACGGAAAAACTCCGCGCCCAGCAGAAGGCATATGAAAAGTACCGGATGGAGGCAGCCGTTTACGGCGGCCCTGCCGTCATGGAGACCTTTGGCGAGGTCCCGTTTTCTCCGGAGGCCGGCTGCTGCATCCTGCACCTGTCTGAGGAGCAGCAAAAACTTCAGGTGCGCCTGATGAATGAATCCGCCCGGATTACAAACCGGTATATCCGCGCCGAGGAAAGGAGTTTCACGATCATTTCCTGGCCGGTGCCGAAGGTGGGGGAGCGGTATGAGGAAATTTTCAGGGAGGTCATCCGGATCAACAGTCTGGATTACCGTACCTGGCAGGAGATCCAGCAGCATCTGATTGATGCGCTGGATGGGGGAGAGCAGGTACACATCCGCGGGCGAAACGGAAATGAGACGGACCTGACCGTGCAGCTGCATCCGCTGCGGAACCCTGACCGGGAAACCAATTTTGAAAACTGTGTTGCAGATGTCAATATTCCGGTCGGAGAGGTCTTTACATCACCTCTTCTTGCCGGTACAAACGGCCTGCTTCATGTCAGCTGCGTATATCTGGAACAACTCCGGTATACCGATCTCCGTATCGGGGTTGAGGACGGCATGATTGCTTCATACAGCTGCGCGAACTTTGACTCAGAAGAGGAAAACCGCCGCTACATTGAGGAGAATATCCTGTTTCATCATCCGACGGTCCCGATGGGGGAGTTTGCCATCGGCACCAACACCGCTGCGTACAGGGCGGCGCGGACGTATGGGATTGCGGATAAACTGCCGATCCTGATCGCCGAGAAGATGGGGCCGCATTTTGCCTTTGGCGACACCTGCTACAGCTGGGAGGAGGATATGCCGGTCTACAATCCGGACGGGAAGGAAATCATTGCCAGGGACAATGAGAGGTCCCTGCTCCGGAAGACGGATCCTGCCCGGGCGTATTTCGGCTGCCACACGGACATTACGATTCCCTATGATGAGCTTGGATCCATCCGCGTATGCCGCGCGGACGGAACAGAAATATCTCTGATCGAGGACGGGAGATTTGTGCTTCCGGGAACGGAGATTCTCAACAGAGACCTGGATACATGACGGGAAAGAAAAAGGAAAGAGACACTGCAGACGGCCATCTGGAGAGAAGATGGGGAAAGGAAGGACATGAGTAAAGTCGGAATAGTAATGGGAAGCGACTCCGATATGCCGGTTATGGCAAAGGCTGCGGATATGCTGGAGAAATTCGGGATAGAGTACGAGATGACAATTATATCCGCACACCGCGAACCGGATACTTTTTTTACCTATGCGAAGACAGCCGAGGAGAGAGGACTGAAGGTGATCATCGCAGGGGCCGGAATGGCTGCCCATCTTCCGGGCATGTGCGCGGCACTGTTTCCGCTGCCGGTCATCGGCATTCCGATGCACCCCGCTTCTCTCGGCGGCCGGGATTCGCTGTACTCGATCGTACAGATGCCGACCGGCATACCGGTGGCAACGGTAGCGATCGGCGGCGCTGCCAATGCGGCAATTCTGGCCGCAAAGATCCTGGCCGTGTCTGATCCCGAACTTCTGCAGAAGGTGAAGGACTATGCAGCGGAGCTCAGAGAGCAGGTAGAAGCCAAAGATGCCCGCCTGCAGGAGAAAGGATACAGAAATTACTGAACAGACCGCCGGGGGCGGCAGGAGGATTTTCATGGATTACAAGCAGGCAGGAGTTGATATTGAAGCCGGTTACAGATCGGTGGAACTGATGAAAAAGTATGTGCAGACAACGGTCCGGCCGGAGATGCTCGGAGGCATAGGCGGCTTTTCCGGCGCTTTTTCCCTGGAGACATTTAAAAACATGGAAAAACCGACCCTGGTCTCGGGGACAGACGGCGTCGGCACCAAACTCAAACTGGCGTTTCTGATGGACAGGCACGATACGGTCGGGATTGACTGCGTGGCGATGTGTGTGAATGATATTGCCTGCGCCGGCGGTGAGCCTCTGTTCTTTCTGGACTACATTGCGTGCGGCAAAAATTATCCGGAAAAGATCGCGGAGATTGTCAAGGGCGTGGCGGACGGCTGCCGGCAGGCCGGCGCTGCCCTGATCGGCGGAGAAACCGCGGAGATGCCCGGCTTTTACCCGGAGGACGAATATGATCTCGCCGGATTTGCGGTGGGAATTGTCGATGAAAAGGACATGATCACGGGAAAGGATCTGCAGGTCGGCGATGTCCTGATCGGCCTGGCCTCCTCGGGCGTCCACAGCAACGGCTTTTCCCTGGTCCGCAGAATCTTCGCCGTGAAGCCGGAGACTCTGGAGCGGTATTATGAAGAACTGGGCGGCAAGCTGGGAGATGTCCTCCTGGCTCCCACCAAGATTTATGTGAAGGCGCTGAGGAGCGTGAAGGAAGCCGGCGTCCGCATCCGGGGCTGCAGCCACATTACCGGCGGCGGTTTCTATGAGAATATTCCCCGCATGCTGCGGGAGGGCGTCCGCGCCAGGATCCTGAAGGACAGCTATCCTGTCCCGCCTGTTTTCCGCGTGATGCAGGAGAAAGGGAACGTGGAGGAACAGGTCATGTATAATACCTTCAATATGGGAATCGGCATGGTGCTTGCCGTCCGGCCGGAGGATGCGGACGCAGCCATGCAGGCCGCGCGTACAGCCGGTGAGTATCCCTATCAGATCGGCGTGATTGAAGCCGGGGAACAGGGAGTTGTATTATGCTGAGGCTGACAGTTCTGGTATCCGGCGGCGGCACAAATCTGCAGGCTATCCTGGATGCGGTTGACAGCGGGCGCATCCGGAATGCGCGGGTATGCTCCGTGATCAGCAATAATCCGGGCGCCTACGCTCTGAAAAGAGCGGAAAGCCGGAATATCCCGGCAGTCTGCGTGAGTCCGCGACGGTATCCTTCCAGGAGGGAATTTGAGGACGCCTATCTGGCTGCGGTCAGAGAGAGCGGGCCTGATCTGATTGTCCTTGCAGGGTGTATGGTTGTTCTGCCCGAACAGATGGTGAGGATGTACGAAAACCGCATCATCAATATTCATCCTGCACTGATTCCGTCTTTCTGCGGAACCGGGTATCACGGGCTTCATGTACACGAAGAAGCGCTGAAGAGAGGCGTCCGCGTCACCGGCGCCACCGTACACTTTGTGGACAGCGGCACGGACACCGGACCGATTATCCTGCAGAAGGCTGTCTGCGTACAGGAAGGAGACACGCCGGAGATCCTGCAGCGGCGGGTGATGGAGCAGGCGGAGTGGATCATCCTGCCGGAGGCGATTGACCTGATCGCGGCAGGAAGGGTTCATGTAGACGGCAGGCAGGTGCATATTGACCACTATACATTCAGCTGACAAAGAAAGGAAACAGGGCTCTATGAAGATATTAGTTATTGGAAGCGGCGGCCGGGAACACGTGATCGTATGGAAGGCGGCGCAGAGTCCCCGGGTGGATAAGATCTACTGCGCGCCGGGCAATGCGGGCATTGCAGAACTGGCGGAATGCGTCGATATCAAAGCCATGGAGTTTGACCGTCTGGCAGCCTTTGCAAAGGAAAAAGAGATTGATCTGACCATAGTCGGCATGGATGATCCCCTGGTAGGGGGCATAGTGGACGTATTTGAGGAGCAGGGTCTGCGCGTCTTCGGGCCAAGGAAGAACGCGGCAATCCTGGAGGGCTCAAAAGCCTTTTCCAAGGACCTCATGAAAAAGTACGGAATCCCGACAGCTGCCTATGAGACTTTTGACGATCCGGCAGCAGCGGCAGCCTATCTGGAGAAAGCAAAGTATCCGATCGTCCTGAAGGCCGACGGGCTGGCGCTCGGAAAGGCGTCCTGATCTGCCAGACAAAAGAAGAAGCGCTTGCCGGCGTCCGCGAGATCATGGAGGACAGGAAATTCGGCGCGGCGGGAGACCGCATGGTCATAGAAGAATTCCTGACGGGAAGGGAAGTATCCGTGCTCTCCTTTGTAGACGGAAAGACCATCAAAACGATGGCGTCCGCGCAGGATCACAAGAGAGCCCTGGACGGCGACAGGGGACTGAATACCGGCGGCATGGGCAATTTTTCCCCGACGCCGTTTTACACGGAGGAGGTTGATGCTTTCTGCCGGAAGTATATCTTTCAGCCTACCGTTGACGCCATGGCTGCCGAGGGCAGGCCGTTCCAGGGCGTGATCTTTTTCGGCCTGATCCTCACGGAAGACGGACCAAAGGTGCTCGAATACAATGCCCGGTTCGGGGATCCGGAAGCACAGGTCGTGCTGCCGCGCATGGAAAATGACCTGATTGATGTGTGTGAGGCCTGCATTGACGGTACGCTGGACCGGATTGACCTGCGTTTTCTGGAAGATGCCTGCGTCTGCGTGGTCCTGGCCAGCGAAGGCTATCCTGTGTCCTATGAGAAGGGGTTTCCGATCCGGGGCATGGAGAATTTCCGCGGCAGGGAGGGGTACTACCTGTTTCATGCCGGTTCGGCATTCAACGCCGCGGGAGAGGTCGTCACGAACGGCGGAAGGGTGCTCGGCGTCACGGCACTCGGCAAAACCCTGCAGGAAGCCCGTGCCAATGCCTACAAGGCGGTGGACTGGGTCGATTTTGACAACAAGTACTACCGGCATGATATCGGAAAGGCCATAGACGAGGCAGAGTAAATAAGAAAAGAAGGCGGAGCAGAAAAGGTGTCTTTTCTGCTCCGCGCCGGCCATACACAGCTGTTTATTCCTGCGGAATCTTGTATTCTCCGATTTTTGCCAGAAGGTCCATCTGTTCCAGCGCCTTCTTTTTTCCGTTGGCGTTCAGATTGTTGAAGGCCTGTATAAAACGGGCATTCAGAGAGGAAGACGAATCACTGTTGACTTCGGTGAAATACGAGGAGAGTTTCTGAATGTTAACACCGTCGATGTTGTCCGCCAGATACTGATCAAGCCGTTCATCGAAAACGACCAGGATTTGGATGAAGAGATCCACGTCAATACGGCGGTTTCCGGATTCGATCAGAGAAATCGCCTGCTGAGTCAGCCCCACTCTGGCAGCCAGGTCTTTCTGCGTCATTCTGGCCTTGATACGGAACTGACGTATTGTTTCGCCGATAGATACTTTTTTATTCACAGGTTCCATGTTGCTCACCATCTAAAAAAATACCGTTATTCACATGCAATAACAGGACAGAGTTTATTCTTTTCAACAATACCATAGATGCCATGCGGTGGCAAACAATGGCAATGTGTGCCATATACAAAAAAACAACGTTTCTCCATGCGTTTTCCGAAATGAACAGAGAATGGTTTCAGAATCCGGAACGAAAGCGAGATTACGGATAAGTATACACGAAAATTAATAAATACACAATAGTGTTGTTAGATGTATGAACATGAAAATTTTGCAACTGAATCAGGTGTCTGTACAAGAGGGGAGGGGACAGACCATGCAGCAAGCACTATATGAGATGACGGCATTTATTGCACGGGTACACAATCGCCTGCTGACGCTGAATGATTCTTTTGAACTGTATTTTACGGATAAGCAGCTCCATTTTCTGGTCATCGGACTGATCGGCATGGGGCTCCTGTTTGTGGTGCACCCCCTGTTTACGCTCCTGGCAAAAAAGAACCATGTGCTGGTGGCTTCCTGGCTGTACGTGTTTACCGTAATACTGGTCCTTACATTTGCAGTTGAAATCGGACAGTGGCTGTCCGGCTCCGGCACGATGGACTTTGAAGACGTCAGTTCCGGGATCCGGGGTTTCCTGGCTATGTTCCTGGCGTTTGCGGTCATCAGGGCTGTTGTGAAGGGATTTGCCAGGCTGTTCAGGAAGCTGGACGGAGATACGCAGTAGCGTTCAGGGCTGATGCACATTACGTCTTATGATGTATGCGTGATGTCTGCAGGAAATGGAAAGAGGCAGGAGAACTTCGGATCCCCTGCCTCTTTTTCACTGCATTTTTATCACCGGTCCGTCAGTTACAGCTGCGGGCCTGCAGCCACCAGAGCCTTGCCGGCGGCATTGCCTTCATATTTTTTGAAGTTGTTGACGAAACGCTGCGCCAGATCCTTTGCCTTCTCATCCCACTGAGCTGCGTCTGCGTAGGTGTCACGCGGATCCAGAATGCCGGCGTCGACGCCCGGAAGCTCTGTCGGCACCTCCAGATTAAAGAACGGGATCTTCTTGGTCGGGGCCTTCAGGACATCGCCATTCAGGATCGCGTCAATGATGCCGCGGGTATCCTTGATGGAGATGCGCTTTCCGCTTCCGTTCCAGCCGGTGTTGACCAGATAGGCCTTTGCGCCGCTCTTCTGCATTCTTTTTACCAGCTCCTCGCCGTACTTGGTCGGATGGAGCTCCAGGAATGCCTGACCAAAGCAGGCGGAGAAGGTCGGGGTGGGCTCGGTGATGCCGCGCTCCGTGCCGGCCAGCTTTGCCGTAAAGCCGGACAGGAAATAGTACTGGGTCTGTTCCGGTGTCAGGATGGAAACCGGCGGCAGCACGCCGAAGGCGTCTGCGGACAGGAAGATGACATTTTCGGCATCCGGGCCTGCGGAAATACCGTTGACGTTCTTCGCGATCTTCTCAATATGCTCGATCGGATAGGAAACACG
>CADBNA010000009.1 GCA_902795835.1 uncultured Lachnospiraceae bacterium
AAACTTGGTGTGAGATCTGAGAGGGGCTGCCACAGGAAGCAGCTTTGTGCATATATGTCACGTAGCACATGACGTGCATATATGTTCGGAAGGAAACCTTCGCAGACGCCGGTACTTAGTGAAAACAAGTGCGCAAGCATGAAGTTTGAACTTAGTACCGCTGCGTCGAGAAAGAGCGCGAGCGTTTTCCGAAAGAATATATATGCCCGAAGATGCTCAGAGCAACAACCTCTGACACATCAGAAAAAGGCGGGATTTACACCGGATATGCCTTGTTCTCCGTATCTCCCTTTGTGGCGTCGATGCCGGTCTGCTGGGCATCTCTGTACTTGAAGAAGTCCATGGCAACCTGCGGGAACAGGGCGTAGCTGAGTACGTCTTCTTCCTGCTGCATGTACGGCGCGATCTCGGCGCGCAGGGTGTCGAGTTCCGGCTTCAGGTCATCTGCGGGACGATAGGTAATCGGCTCGGCGTCGCCGATGGCTTTCTTCTGCACTTCGGGGTTGACCGGATCGGTCGTGGCGCCGTATTTTCCGGACAGGATGTCTTTTGTCTCTTTGGTGATCATCTTGTAGCGCTCGCCCATGAGGACATTGAAGACAGCCTGGGTGCCGACGATCTGGGAGGACGGGGTGACCAGCGGCGGATTGCCCAGGTCCTCACGTACCTTCGGGATCTCACGAAGCACGTCGTAGAACTTGTCCTCCGCGTGCTGTGTGGCTAGCTGGCTGGTCAGGTTGGACAGCATGCCGCCCGGCACCTGGTAGACCAGCGTCTTGATGTCGACGCCCATATTCTTCGGGTTCAGCAGGCCGTTTGCCAGGCATTCGTCTCTGTAGGGACGGAAATAGTCGGCGATCTCTTCGAGCTTCTTCAGGTCGAGACCCGTATCGTACGGTGTGCCGCGGAAGGTCTCTACCATAACCTCTGTGGCCGGCTGGGAGGTTCCCAGGGCGAAGGGGCTCATGGCGGTGTCGATGATATCCACGCCGGCTTCTACTGCCTTCAGGCAGGCCATGCCCGCGCAGCCCGAGGTATAGTGGGTGTGGAGCTCGATCGGCAGCTTTGTGGTCTCTTTCAGGGCTTTCACCAGATCTGTGGCCGCATACGGCTTCAGCAGACCGGCCATATCCTTGATGCAGATGGAATCCGCTCCCATCTCTTCAATGGCTTTTGCCTTGGAAGTCCAGTACTCCAGGGTGTAGGAATCGCCCAGGGTATAGGACAGCGCAACCTGTGACTCCGCGCCTTTTTCCTTTTTGGCCGCGTTGACGCAGGCTTCCAGGTTGCGGAGGTCATTCAGGCAGTCGAAAATACGGATGATATCGATGCCGTTGGCCACGGATTTCTGGACAAAATACTCTACCACGTCATCCGCATACGGACGGTATCCCAGAATATTCTGGCCGCGGAACAGCATCTGCAGTTTCGTCTTCTTGAAGCCCTTCTTCAGCTCACGCAGACGCACCCACGGATCCTCATGCAGGAACCGCAGACAGGAATCAAAGGTTGCTCCGCCCCAGCACTCCACGGCGTTGAAGCCGATCTCGTCCATTTTATCTATGATCGGAAGCATCTCCGACGTCGGCATACGGGTCGCGATCAGCGACTGGTGCGCGTCACGGAGAATTGTCTCAGTTATTTTTACGCCCATATTTACTCCTTGTTATTGATATTTCACTAATTCTGCTTTTAAAATCCGATCCGGCAGGAAAGTGCCTGTCGTCCTGTTATACGCCGTAAACCGCCATGAACGTACCGGCGGCAACAGCCGTGCCTATGACGCCGGCCACATTCGGGCCCATGGCGTGCATCAGAAGGAAGTTGGTCGGATCAGCCTCCGCGCCGACCTTCTGGGACACACGGGCCGCCATGGGCACGGCCGATACGCCGGCCGATCCGATCAGCGGGTTGATCTTGCCGTGTGTGATAATACACAGAAGCTTGCCCAGCAGAACACCTCCCGTCGTACCGAAGGCAAAGGCCACAAGGCCCAGGATAACGATCTTGATCGTGGTGACATTCAGGAACGCTTCCGCACTGGTGGTAGCTCCTACAGAGGTTCCCAGGAAAATAACGACGATATACA
The DNA here is from genome assembly GCA_902795835.1 of uncultured Lachnospiraceae bacterium. Next base: position 2,090 of record CADBNA010000009.1, read on the forward strand.
TCAGCGCGTTGGAAGCTGTCTCCGTCAGCTGTTTTACAACGCCGCACTCACGGAACAGGTTGCCCAGCATCAGCATGCCGACCAGCGGAGCCGTCGTCGGCAGAATCAGACAGACGACAACGGTGATCACGATCGGGAACAGGATCTTCTCAAGTCTGGATACCGGCCGGAGCTGTCCCATCTTGATCTTGCGTTCTTCCTCTGTCGTGAAAAGCTTCATGATCGGCGGCTGGATAATCGGAACCAGCGACATGTAGGAATACGCCGCCACGGCGATGGGGCCCATCAGGCCGGTCTGTCCCAGTTTTCCGCAGAGGAAAATGGAGGTCGGGCCATCGGCTCCGCCGATAATGGAGATCGCGGCTGCAGCCTTGCCGTTGAAGCCCAGGAAAATGGCCAGGAAATAAGCGACGTAAATGCCGAGCTGAGCGGCCGCCCCCATCAGGAAAGAGATCGGGTTGGCAATCAGCGGGCCGAAATCCGTCATGGCGCCGACGCCCATGAAGATCAGGGACGGCAGGATCGACCACTCATCCATCAGGTAGAAATAATGCAGCAGTCCGCCCGCATGGGAAATGCCCGCGGCATCCACATACGGTTTGGAGATAATGTCCGGATAGATATTGACCAGCAGCATGCCGAATGCGATCGGCACAAGCAGCAGGGGCTCGAAGCCGTGCCTGATGGCCAGATACAGAAACACAAAGGCAACACCGATCATGATAAAGTTGCCGATTGTGATATTGAAAAATGCCGTCTGATGTATCAGATTCGACAGGGTCTGTAGTATCATATCGTTCCTCCCTCGCTGTCTGCCATCAGTTCATGGTTGCCAGGACATCACCGGATTCCACCGGGGTGCCGACGCTGACATTGACGGATGCGATCGTGCCATCCTGCGGAGCCACAACCGGGATCTCCATCTTCATAGCTTCCAGCATGACGACGGTGTCGCCGGCCTTTACTGCGTCGCCGGCCTTCACTGCGATGCTGGTGATCTTGCCGGGCACGGATGCCGTGACATCCACACTGCCCGCTCCGCCTGCCGCCGGAGCCGGAGCTGCTGCCGGTGCGGGAGCCGGGGCTGCCGCAGGAGCCGGGGCCGGAGCCGCCGCGCGCGGAGGAATCGGAGATGCTGCTGCGGGCGCTCCGCATGCAGCCTCTTCAACGGTTACCTGATAGACATTTCCATTCACTGTGATCGTATAGTTTTTCATAATTATTTTTTACACCTCTCTGTTGATGAAATAATACCTGGTTTCAATACATGAATTCCGTTTTCAGGACCGTTTCCAGCTCCGGGAGCTGTTCCGGCGCACCGGCCGCACCTGATAGGACGGATCGCCGTGATCATACACCACCGGCGCCGGTATGCCGATGACCTGCGGAGACTGCATGCCGTCCGCTTCCGCCGCTGCAACCGCGGCTGCAATGACAGCCACCAGTTCTTCCGAAGCGTCGCCTGCGGGTGCCGGAGCTGCTGCCGGTGCGGCAGCGGGCGCGGCCTGTGCGGGCGCCGTCCGCTCCGGTGCCTTTTCAGCGGGCTGTGCGGCGGCTGCCGCCTTCTTCGCTTTCTCGGCCCGCAGTTCCGGATTGATCAGCCGGAACAGGAAAATCACAAGTGTCAGGAAAATCAGGACCGCAAACACGACGATCAGGCCGACGGCCATGTTCTGCGCGCCCTGTACGACTTTCTCCTTCATGGAATAGTCGATATTCATCTCATAGTTGACCGGCGTTCTGGTCGCGTAGTCGATGTAAATGATGACATCTGCCGTGTACTTCTCAAAAGATACCTTTGATGTCACGACCACTTCATCATCCTGGATGTCGCCGACCTCCACACTGTCCACGCTTTTGAATTCGCCGACCTCTTCATGGTCTGCACTCCAGGAATCGACAAACACCTCATAAAAACCGCCGTTCGCCCTCAGCTGCTCCAGTTCCAGATCCGAGAGACCGTAGACGCTGGTAAGGAACTGCTCCACATTCTGGGAAAGCGTTTCCTTTTCCGCATCCGGCAGCTGCTCGGCGGCCGCCGGAAGCGCTCCCAGCAGAATGGTCAGGCAGGCTGTGAGCAGAAGAAGGCTTTTCAGCCCGTTTCTGATTTTTTTCATCTTCTCACCTCACCTCTCAGACTGTGCCGTGCTTCTTGTCGGGGCGGTATTCTCTCTTTGTAAAGAGCATATCCAGGGCGCCGATCAGGTACTTGCGTGTCTCGGCGGGATCGATCACCGCATCCACATAGCCGCGGGCTGCTGCGGATGCCGCGCTGTTCTGAAGGGCGTCATACTCGGCCGTCTTTTCCGTAATCACAGAGGCTTCACAGCCGTCGTACATGATCTTGGCCGCGGCAGCCGCGTCCATCATGCCGATTTTCGCGCCTTCCCAGGCATAGACGATATCCGCGCCGGTGGCCTTGCTGTTCATCGTCAGATAAGCCGTTCCGAAAGCCTCGCCCGTGACAACGCTGATCTTCGGGGCTGTCGCATTGGCGAAAGCGAAGGTCAGTCTGGCCAGGCTCTTTGCCAGTTTCTTCTCTGCGCACATGGTTGCGTGGAAGCCTTTTACATTTATAAAGGAAATAACGGGAATGGAGAAAGCATCGCAGAACTCGACAAATTCCGCGCCCTTCCTGGCGCCCCTCGCGCTGATCGTCCCGTCATACCGGCAGGCTGTCGTCCCGTCCTCGGCGTATTCGGCCTGGCGGTTCGCCACGACACCGGCCGTATAACCGTTCAGACGGATAAAGGCAGTGACAATATCCTTCCCGAAGAAGGGCTGTGCCTCAAAATATGCGCCGCTGTCACTGATCTTCGGCAGGAAGCAGGCGGGATCCGCCTTGCAGGCGGCCAGCTCGCTGCTGATGCGGTTCTCATCGTCTGTGCAGACGGCAAAGGACATATCGTCCTCATTGTTTGCAGGCAGCATGCCGACCAGCGCACGGATCTGCGCGATCACTTCGGCCTCTGTGCCGATGCCGTCTACCAGTCCGGTCTCTTCAGCCTGGAAGTGGGCGGAAGACGTGTCGCAGTCCGACTCGGCATTTCCCTTGATGGCATTGGGGGCGTTTACAAAAAGCTTTGCGCTCTCTTCCACCATGAACGTGAAATCCGACAGGGCGGGCACCAGGGCCATCCCGCCGCCGCAGGTGCCGAAGATGCCGGTGATCTGCGGGATCACGCCGGAAGCCTCTGTCTGTGCCATGTACAGGTCTCCGAATGCATGCAGGCTGTCTGTAGCCTCTTCCAGCCGCAGGCCGGAGCAGTCGATCAGTCCGATTACCGGTACGCCTGTCTTCATGGCCATCTTATATATATTTACGATTTTCCGGGCATGCATCTCTCCCATGGATCCGTTCATCACCGCCGCGTCCTGGCTGTATACATAGACAGGGTTGCCGTCGATCTGGCCATAACCGGTGATGACGCCATCAGAGGGCGCCTTTTTTTCTCCCATGTTGAAATCCGTGCTGCGTGCGGTCACGCCTGCACCGATCTCAGCAAAGCTGTTTGCGTCGAGCAGGTTCTGCACCCTGACTCTGGCAGAGCTTTGTGTCGTATTGCTCATGTACGTTACCTCCATACTGCTACCTTTTTTTCTTTTTTGCATCTTTTATAATATACTCGCTTTTTGTTAACTTTTCAACAAATACTGTTACTCTTTGCGGAAGTTTAGCGGTCACTGCGGCCGCAGAGCGACCTGGAAGCAGAAAAAAAGGCTGCCTTTCTGAGCATCTGGCGCCCATATACATTCTTCCGGAAAACACTTGCGCTCTTTCTCGACGCAGCGGTACTAAGCTCAAACATCGTGCTCACGCACTCGTTTTCGCTAAGTGCCGGCGTCTGCGAAGGTTTCCTTCAGAAAATATATGGACGCCAGATGCTTTGTGCAGCAGCCTCTTCCGGTTATCTTTTATAAACTCAGGCCCTGAATTTGCTCTCGTAGATCGGGAAGCGGCGGCAGAGCTCCGCTGTCTGCTCTTCAATGTCCTTGCGCTTTGTATCGAAGTCGGTGACCGCGTCACAGATCAGTCCGCCGATCTGTCTCATCTCGGCTTCCCTGAATCCGCGGGATGTCACCGCCGGCGTGCCGAGCCGGACGCCGCTGGTTTCCGCGGGCTTTCTCGGGTCATTCGGCACCATGTTCTTGTTTGCGGTGATTCCCACGCTGTCCAGACGGATCTCCAGTTCTTTGCCGCTGACTTCGCGTCTCTTCAGATCCAGCAGCATCAGGTGATTGTCTGTGCCGCCGGAGACCAGCTCCATGCCGCCTTCCAGAAGCGTGTCCGCCAGTACTGACGCATTTTTCACGATCTGGTGCTGATACTCGCGGAATTTCGGATGCAGGGCCTCTCCCAGCGCAACGGCCTTGGCGGCGATGATGTGCATCAGAGGGCCGCCCTGGGTGCCCGGGAACATGGCGGAATCGATCTTCTTTGCTATGTCGGCGTCATTTGTCAGGATGATGCCGCCTCTGGGGCCGCGCATCGTCTTGTGAGTTGTCATGGTGACAACATCCGCATAGGGAAGCGGGCTCTGGTGCTCTCCTGCCGCAACGAGTCCGGCGATGTGGGCGATATCCACCATCAGGTAGGCGCCGACTTCTTTTGCAATGTCGCCGAAGGCCTTGAAATCTATTGCCCGCGGGTAAGCCGAAGCGCCCGTTATGATCATGTGGGGACGGCATTCCAGCGCGATTTTCC
>CADBNA010000010.1 GCA_902795835.1 uncultured Lachnospiraceae bacterium
TAAAAATACTGCGACGACTGGGAGCTCTTTGTATGAATAAGATCCAATATAAAAAACTGACTGAAAAGGAATTAGATACGTTTATTCATATGAGAATAAATCAACTCAGGGAAGAAGGAGCTGCTGAAGATATCGACCTTGTTCCGGCGCTGAGAGATTATTATAAACGGCATATGGCCGATGGAACGTTTGTGTCCTGGCTGGCTTTGGATGGGAAAAAGATCGTTGGAACAAGCGGCATGTCATTTGTGGAGAAGCCGCCTTACTTCGGCTGTCCAACCGGCAGGATCGGCCTGCTTTCGAGTATGTTTACTGATCCGGACTACCGCCGCAGGGGGATCGCCAGGGAACTCCTGTCTAAGGTTGTAGAGGAAGCAAGAAAGTACGGATGCGGAACGGTTCAGATCACGGCATCCGATATGGGCGTGAAACTCTATTCGGCATACGGCTTTTCTCATAATGGGAACTTTATGCAGTACAAGCTGTAGGCATACTTCGCATCTGGATGCAAAATTGAGATTAAGGACGGTATCTGCCACGAAAGATTATCCTGTTTATGTCCTGGATGCAGGCGGGCAGCAGATATGTCTTATGCAGGCGCCGGTTGGAGCAGCGGCTGCTGCGCAGATTATGGACTGGCTGATCGCATACGGGGTGAGAGAGATCATCAGCGGTGGATCATGCGGCGTTTTGACCGATATGAAAGAAAATACCTTTCTGGTTCCGTATAAAGCACTCAGGGATGAAGGGACATTAACAGATCACGATCTGCAGTATATTGAGGTAATAACCTGGTCAACAGACGGCTTTTTCCGTGAGACGAAAGAAAATGCGCGGGGCAGTCTGGGGAGAACTGCTCTTTACATCGGTGAGCTTCTGAAAGGGTGGAGGTTTATTGCGGCCACATACATTGCGTTTGCCATCAGTGTTGCGGTCAAGATGATCAAGACTTCTGTCAGAACAGGCATTAGCATCCCCGGATTATGGAAGGAATCAAACCGGCAGCAAAGATATCGTTTTTCAGCGGCTCAAGAAGCGGGGCGCTCAGGAAGTTTTATGAGATATCCGAGGAGGAATTCAGGATCAAACCGGAGTTTTCCTCTTTCTGGATACCGATGTCTTATGCGATGCTGAATCCCGGCACGGTCAGCGCCTGGGCGATCTTGTTCGTTACGCTTTCTCTGCCCACAAGCTACGTCGGTGTATTCAGCGCATACAGGCTGCTTACACAGAATTACTGCGGAGCCTGCAGCGAGGTGTACCTGATGCTGGAGCAGATCGAAGCGGCAAAAGGGCTGGATGGAATCAGGAATTAAATGATCATTTCCATGCTGTGCTTATATGGGTGAAACCCGGCTGCTTCATATACCGCCAGTGCGTTCCGGTTAAATTCCCATACGCACAGCTCGACACGGCGAAATCCTTTTTTTACCGCATATTCACGGATAAAGCCGAGCATAGCTTTTGCAATGCCCTGCCCCCGGAAAGCTTCGTCAACACAGATTTCATCCACATTCAGGAAGTCCCGTTCCAGCATAGCAGGTGTTTCGGCGAAGATGATATGATGCAGTATGGCATAGCCGAGTACTTCACCATCCAGCTCTGCGACTGCGATGTCCTGCTCAGGGTCTTTCCAGATGTCACACACAGAGTCATGCAGCAAGAGCTGCTTCCGCAATTCATTAATTCTGTTCAATTCACGCTCATCTGCAAGTCTGACATTCATCCGATTGATCCTTATCTATATTAGTGTATAAGACTTTTTTGGTTAATGATATTCCGCGTTTTTCAGTTTTTCATAGTAAGCCAGAAGTCTGTCCCGTGCAGGATTCTTTCTGTCTATCACATCTGAGATCAATTCAAACAAGGCCGGATCATCAGTTTTGGAGATGACGTATTCTTTTGGTTCGGGATTATCAACTGTTCCAATCAGGTAATCAGGAGATGTTTTCAATTTCTGCGCCATGAATACAATTGTCTGATATGAGGGTGTCCTCGCAGCAGATTCATAACGGAGGTATCCCATTTTGGATAATCCAAGAAGCCTTGCAGCCTCAGCTTTGTTAAGCCCTCTGTCTTCACGTATTTTCATTAATCTTTCCGGTAAAAAAGACGCTTCTCTCATGTGTGTACTCCCACCAAAGACCATTGACAGTAACCAATGGATACTGTATTATGATTTCAGAGTATCCATTGGTTATATTTTATGACCTGACCTTTAACCTGGCAAGTGAATATTTGGGGGGCAGTATGAATAAAAAATATAAAGCAGTTGTGTTTGCTCCGGCGATAGCGCCTGAAAAATCCGGAATCAGATATGCAATTATGGATATGGAAAGTGGTGAGATCGTGGATGATGCACAAGGCTATGGCTATAAATCAGCACAGAGGGCATATGCAGGCTGGGCTTACAAAAGCAGGGACAAATCCCGGGATAATGAAAAGGCGGAAAAGGAAATCATTATTTCAAGATGGATGAAGGAGAATAAAGGTTTCATCAGACTGCTGGATACTTTGGCTTTCGAAATAGCGAAAGGTTCCCATGCGCCTGAGGATAAAGTTGATGCCGGCTTCATCAGAAAATTGCTGAAGGAGAATGGTTATACAGACCTGCCTTTTACTGCTGGTGAATTATACAAATATTGGCAAAGAGGACCTGTCTTTAGCAAAAGGAAACGCAAATAGCCAGTTGATTATTACGAAGGAGGAAGCAATATGGGATGTTGGATGGGGGCTTTGGGAAAGCTTACAATTATACCGGAACCCGGGAATGAACTGATCATGGAGTATGCAGAATTCAGCAAGTCTGCCTGCCCCAAGGATTATCATGAAGAAGAGATCTTCAGTAATCCGTGGTACTTTGATGAAGAAAACAGACTTGCTTCATGCGTAGGTAAATTTGCTGAACCATCTGTATGGTATCAGTTCCTGAAAGAAGATTTTTTTGAGCCCCGAGGATATCAGCTTTGCGGAGATCCGATGTTCATCGGAGAAGAGGAACTGAATTTTTGGGAGATTGGTGAAAAAAGATATCTGGAATGGAAAATGTGTGAGAAACGAATGGATGAACTGAAAAAAGCGTATGAGCAGAGTGTGTAAGGAGGTTGACAGTATAGGATTAATCCTATATCATTTCGCCAAAAGACTCCGCTGAAAGAAATTGAGCGTGCAAAGAAGTACCGTGTAGACTATCTGTGCAGGAAGGAGAGCCGGGAATGAGTGCGAAATTCGATGATTTCCTTCAGGAGCAGCTTAAAGATCCTGAATTCAAAAAAGAATATGATGCTCTCCAACCTGAGCATGCCATTATACAGGCCATTATTGATGCCAGACAGCAGTCTGGTCTGACACAGAAAGAATTATCTGAGCGGACCGGTATTGCTCAGGGCGATATCAGTAAGCTGGAAAGAGGTAATGCCAATCCGTCTCTTCGCACTCTGCAGAGACTTGCTGCCGGAATGGGGATGAAACTGCGATTGGAATTTCTTCCGGATGCTGTCGGTGTGACAGCAAAAAAATGACTGCCGGAATGTCAGGAACCCGCCATCATGAAATGGCGGGTTCCTTGTATTACTGCTTCAGTTTCAGGCCGTCCCGGAAAGCATTCCCGACGCGCTCTGTGACTTTGTAATAGCCGTGGGTGTACGGGTCGAAGGCGATGGCATTGACCAGTGACATATCCGGTTTTCCGTCTGCCATGACGCTTTCGTCTGCCGTAACATTTAACACTTTCCCGATCACGCCGCAGCCGTACTCGTTGGTCTGGTATTCGATGAATTTGCATTCCAGGCACAGCGGGAATTCGTTGATGACGGGGGCGTCCACGGTTTCTGCCTTGCTTGCAGTCAGTCCGCTGCGCGCGAACTTGTCAGGCGTGTTGTTCCCGGACGCGATGCCGAAATAATCGGCCTCTGTCATATGGGCGGCGTCGGCGATGCTTACGGTGAAGCCGCCTCTTGCCTTGATGTTCTTCACGGTTTTGTGGGTCTCGGTGAGGTTCAGGACGACCGTGTCCCGCTCCTGCATGGTTCCCCATGCGGCGTTCATGACGTTGACGCTGCCGTCTTCATTGTACGTTGCGACCATCAGCACGGGCATCGGGAAAATGCCTTCGGTAATCTTCAGTTTTTCTCTCATGGCTGCTTCCTCTTTTCTGTAAATGGATTGACAGGA
>CADBNA010000011.1 GCA_902795835.1 uncultured Lachnospiraceae bacterium
ATATATTCTGTGCCTTTTATATTGCCTACATTATTGAGTTTTCAAGGTTCAACACACCTTTTCGGTGTGGGAAGTTTTAGTTATTTAGAACTGAAAAATGAACTGGAAAATGAAGGAATATACGTAGACCTTGATTCCGCCAGAAGAAGCGTGGCTGACCAGCAGCGAATTATGGATGAATTTACGGAAGAGTACGGCGCTGATTACGCCAGAAAGACCGTTGCCGAGCCCGGTTACTCAGAACATCACACCGGGCTTGCCCTGGATTTGTATCTGATTATCGACGGCAAAGATGTGGTTGAAAATGAAGATATGATGCAGTATCCGGAAATTTGGGAGAATATACATGAAAAACTCCCGCAATATGGATTCATACTCAGATATCTGGACGGGAAAGAGCATATTACCGGTTATGGATATGAGCCCTGGCATATCAGATATGTGGGGGATGCGGCTGCCGCAGAGGAGATTGCGAATAAAGGGATAACCCTTGAAGAATATCTCGGCGGATATGAGGCGCCTGCTGTTGAAATAGACTTTGGCACGTCGGATTTTTATGACAGCGATACGCTTTCGGATGCTGTAACGCAGATAAAATGCAAATTTGCCACTTTTGATGGCTGTGAACTGCACAGGATTCGTTATGCCGGCGACGAGGCAAATAACGAAGAAAATCTTAAATGGCTGAACGGACTCGAAGAAGATGCCGGATATGTTCAATGTGCTGAGTTTCTGACGGATTTTCGTTCTCCTGCAGAAGGCGGGGGAGCCTGGGAAGCAAATCAGGAATACAAAGACTACCAGTGGTGGCTTGCCCGCACGGAAGATGGCGGATGGGATGTCGTAAGCTGGGGATACTAAAAAACAGAACGAATGTATGATTTTGAAAAAAATGATGAACCAACCATTTGGTGTCAGACAGGAGGCACGCAATGAATCATATGAGAAAACAGACATGCAAGATTGCTGCATTTTGCATCAGTACCATTCTGCTCCTGGGACAATTGTCTGCTGTGTGTGCGGCGGACCGTTCTGTTATGATCCAGCCGTCCGGGAGCGGCGCATCAGCTGCCGGTGAAGGTGATTCCGCTGCAGTCGCTGTGAGCGGGCTGCGGATCACGGATGTGGACGCGCCGGTGCCCGGGGTGCCTCTGGATACTTCCGCTGCAGTCACCTCTGTGGAAGGGGTGCAATGGGAGATCCCCGTCATGTGGGTGGACGATGCAGGCACCGTCGCGGAGGGAACCGCGGAAGACAGGCTGTATTTCCCGGTCCTTGTCTTTTTTGTGCCAGAGGGGTATACGGTTCTCGGCGGGGACAGTGAGACGGGCGCGTTCCCGGTCTGTATCGATGATTCTCTGTCTGAACTGTTCGGGCAGGATCTGCTGACCGTATGGCTGGCAGAGCTTCAGATCACGCTGATCTTCCCCGGAACAGCCAGCCTGGAAGCTGTACTCAGCCGCCTCTCAGGAATGCATTATCCGTCACAGCAGAGTACCGGCGTCACAGCTTCCATGGCACAAGCCGCGGCAGCCCTCACGGCAGTGCCTGCCACAGAGGATCCGGATAATGGACAGATTGATCTGGGCACTCCTGCGGGACTGGTCGATGTTTACTGTTCGCAGACTGCCAGAGACCGTCTGGATACAGACCAGCTGGAGCGTCTGATTGACCTGATTATCAACAGGCTTCAGCCGCAGGCCGTGGAATTGCTGCTCTCAAAGTTCCCGTTATTCAGATATGCAGCGGATAGGGGCGGTGTCGGCAGAGAGATCGGTCTGTATGTGTTCTATGAGAAAGGAGACAATGATGGCAGGCCCGAACATATGGACACCTCCGGCGGTTCAGTGGCCTATGTCCGGGCCGAACACGTCCCGGATGGCGACACCATCAAATTCCAGTATCTTCTTGGCGTAGATGCGGCTGCTCTCTGTCGTTTTGATGAGGAATCCGGGTGGAAGGCGATCCTGATGCTGGAAGATGGCAAAATCGCCTCCCTTCTGGAAAACACAATCGTGCATGAAATGATGCATGCCTTTTGTTATGACATCCTCCGCGCCGGGATGTGCGGGGCCGTGCGCCCGGAAGAACTGTTTAACAACAATAGCGAGGAACAGACAAAGCTTTACAACGCCACTCTCTTTCCGGCATGGTTTACAGAGGGAATGGCCTCAGCAGTGGAAAATGTCTATCAGTATCGCCGCGATATGTTTCAGCTGCTGCGGTATGACAGCAGCCTGTCCGGCAAGACAGCCGGCTTTTCCGGACAGGGCATCCTGAAAGCCTACCTGACAGAGGACTTTCCCGGCGATCCGGAGACCGGGATGCTGACGTATGATCTCCAGAATGTAGGGCTGGACGAGGACAGCCTGCGGGAGGGCCTTTCCAATACGCCGGCAAAATATGTGTCCGGTTATCTGGCCTGTCTGTATCTGAGTGAACTGGCAGCACACGAATCGAAAACCTATTCCGCCGCAGAGCATCCGATCAGGAGCAAAGATCTTCTGTACGGGCTCAATCATATTCTGGAATGTCTGCAAGAAGGCCAGACACTGGATGACGTGATCAATAACATTTCCGGCGGCAGATATACGGATACAGATGATTTCGAAAAGAAGTTTATCAAGGGAGAGAGTACGGGAAACGGCGCGGATCAGGTGTGGCAGGGCGACGCCGATTCACTGCTTTTCTGCAGTGATTTCCTGAATTATATGCTGTCAATTGACAATAACGAATCCTTTGAAAACTATGCCAACGGATCCATTCTGTTTAATTTTGACAGGGATTATAAATCACCGCTGGATCCGGATAAGGAGACTTCCACAGATGTTTACATAATCGTGGAAAGTAATGAGTTGGTTGAATCCACTGTCCCTGCTGAGGTGGCAATGGCAGGCGGCGGCAAGTCCAGAAGCGGGGCCTACTCGGTGTCTGTCAGCGGCACTGCCTCCGGCGCGCCGCTGCCGCCGGCTGTAGTGGCCGCAAAGGAAGCCGGGATACAGACTGCAAAAGAGGATGCGGCACAGGCTGGAGAGGAAGCAGACGGAACGGCTGCACAGGAAGCGGCTGTACAGGAGGCAGCTGTACAGGAAGCGGCTGCACAGGAGGCGGCTGCACAGGAAACATCTGAAGTGACCGGATCCGAAGCATCTGAAACAGTGGGAGCAGAAGCAGCCGAAATGACGGGATCCGAAGCATCTGAAACAGTGGGAGCAGAAGCAGCCGAAATGACGGGATTCGAAGCATCTGAAACGGCGGGATCTGAAGCGGCCGAAACGGTGGGATCCGAAGCGGCAGAAACGGCGGGAGCAGAAATGACGGGATCCGAAGCGGCTGAAATGACGGGAGCAGAATCGACAGATACGGCGGGAGAAGAGGGATCGACCATGATCCCCGCACCCGCAGAGCAGAACAGTGCGGAGCAGAGTGCTGCGGAGGAAGCGGCATCGGGCGAAGCACCCGCTGAGAATTGAATGGTTATAAGAATATCGGTAGTAAAGTGCAGAAAAAGGCTGTGGGCACACTGGTTCAGATTGCGTACGAGAGAATGAGCGCTCTGTGTGACGATATGACCATCAAATCCGCCTTATTGAGAGGAACTGTGCAGGCTTTTCGGGAAGTATTCCGGGGATTACATCAGAAAAACAGGTTTCTTCTCCCTGACCTGAAAACAGGAGAAGAGACATCAAACAAGGCCTGCAGATGGAAAATCTGCAGGCTTCTTAGCGCTTATTTGAAGTGACAGAGTCCTCCAGCGATGCGTCCTCTATTCCATGTGAGCCGGCAGCCACCTGTCGAAATCAAAGGTTGACCATTCCTTCCCTTCCTCATACAATTTCATGGAGTGTTTTCCGATTTGCCTGTTGCCGCTGGACATCGGTGTGCTGCCAAGCGGAATGTCCTCGTACCGGATTCCCGCTTCACG
>CADBNA010000012.1 GCA_902795835.1 uncultured Lachnospiraceae bacterium
CGAGTTTATGATTTCTGCGAATGTTCTTAGCAGATGACGTGAATGCTTAGAAGTTCTTTGCGCGGAAGCCGTTTGAATGTTCATACAATTTCTCTCCCGCATCCCGTTTTGCAATTACCTATGTAATGTCTCAAATGCCGTTTTGTGCCGGCATCCGAAACGATACCGTGCTTTCAATAATACGTCCGCGGTATGGAGGATGCAAGTTTTTTTTTAGGAACCGGGGAATTCTTCCCCGGCGCAGAGCAGCAGCGCAAGGAAGATGTGGAAAAGAAATACGCCTTGTGATATATATGTACTATAAAGGTTATCCTTAAGAGACAGTGAGGCGTCTGCGGATATGACGGAAAAAGACCGGCAGCAGTTTCCCGGCAACCGGGCCATGATCACATACTTCCTGCGGGGCAGCAGGAGGTATTTTTTGCTGAGCATGTGCATGGCTGTTCTGGCAGCGGCTGCGGATATGGTCAGCCCCAAGATTATCGAATATACAGTGGATTCCGTCATAGGCAGCAAGCCTCTGGCTGCGCCTGCCTGGGTGCGGAACCTGTTCAATGCTGGCGGGGGAACGGCGTATCTGAGGGGACATCTTTTTCTGGCGGCCGCTGTGCTTGCCGTATCCGCCCTGGCGGCGGCCCTTTTCCGGTATCTGTTCCGGCTGATGAATGCAAAAGGAGCGGAACAGCTGGTCCGCCGCATGCGGGACTCTCTGTACAGCCATATCCTGGATCTTCCATATGCCTGGTTCGGGGAGAATCACACCGGCGAGATCATACAGCGCTGCACGTCTGATGTGGAAACTGTCAAAACGTTTGTGTCCGAGCAGCTGACTTCTCTTTTTCAGGTTACGGTACTGATCGGGCTGTCCATGTATTTTATGGCGGACATCCATATGGGAATGGCAGCCATTGAAGCCGTTTTTATACCGCTGGTTGTGCTTTCCTCTGTGGTGTTTTACGGAATTGTGGGCAGCTCGTTCGGAAAGGTTGACGAGACGGAGGCGGAACTGTCCGGCATCGTCCAGGAAAATCTGACCGGAATACGGGTCGTGCGCGCTTTCGGAAGAGAGGCGTATGAGAGAAACCGCTTTCTGGAGAAAAATGAGATTTACACTGGTCTGTGGATCCGGCTGATGCGCACGCTGTCTGCTTTCTGGGTGGCCGGAGAAACCCTGTCCCTGTTCCGGAATCTTGCCATGGCTGTGCTGGGCGCAGTCTTCTGCATCAGGGGCACACTGACGGCCGGTGAGTACCTGGCGTTCATCTCGTATAACGCGCTGATCACGACGCCGGTGCGCAGACTGGGACGCATGATCATGGAGATGAGCAAGGCCGGCGTATCCGTCGGGAGGATCCGCGAGATCATGAATGCCCCTGCGGAAGCGGATAAGACCGCTGAGGCGGTCCTGAATCTGCGCAGCGACAGAGAAGAGCCGGGCTCCGCTGCCGAAGCGTCCGGACGGGAAGCGCGGCCGGAAACGCAGACCCTGACGCGGGGCGATATCTGCTTCCGGCATGTCACATACACCTATCCGGGCACCTCGGCTCCCGTTCTGCAGGATATCAGCCTGACGGTTCCCGCGGGCACAACGGTAGGCATACTGGGCATGACGGGCTCCGGAAAATCTACGCTTCTCTATCTGCTGGACCGGCTGTATGAGCTGCCGGAAGAAGACGGACGCATTACCATCGGGGGACAGGATATCCGCACGATCAGCAGGCATATGCTCCGGCGGAGCATAGGACTGGTTCTGCAGGAACCGTTTCTGTTCTCCGGCACGATCCGGGACAATATTGCCCTGGGAAAGCCCGGCGCTTCGGAAGAAGAGGTCCGGCAGGCTGCGATTGTGGCCGGGCTGGATGAGACGGTCAGCCATTTTCCGGCCGGCTATCAGACGATTGTCGGCGAGAGGGGCGTTACGCTCTCCGGAGGGCAGCGCCAGAGGACAGCCATCGCGCAGATGCTGATCCGAGAACCGCCGGTCATGATTTTTGATGATGCGCTCTCCGCCGTTGACGCCGAGACGGATGCAAAGATCCGCTCCAATCTGCAGAAATACCTGACTGGCAGCAGGAAACCGACGGTATTTCTGGTCTCTCACAGGGCAGCAACTCTGCGGAATGCAGACCAGATTCTGGTGATGGACAGGGGCAGGATCGTACAGCGTGGGACACATGAGGAACTGCTGGGCAGGGAAGGCATTTACCGCCGGATCTGCCGCCTGCAGATGCAGAGTGAGTATTGAGGAAGTCTGTTATGCCTGAGAAGCCGAGAACAGAAAAGCAGAGACATCTTCCTCTGTTCGGGCTGCCGAAGATCCTCCCGTTTATCCGTCCGTACCGGCTGACGATCGCGGCCATGATCACAATGGGGGCGGCAAGCAGTCTGGCAGACGCGGTTTATCCTCTGTTTGACCGGTATGTGCTGGACCATTTTATCGGTGAGAAAACGCTTTCCGGCATGCATATGTTTGCTGCGGGGTATGTGCTGCTTGTCATTGTACAGCAGGCGGTCAATTACTGGTCCATGCGCATGTGCGGGAGTGTTGAAATGCGCATTGACAGGGACCTCCGCAATGCGGCTTTTTCCCACCTGCAGGAACTGTCAGTCTCGTACTACAACCGGAACAGCGTGGGCTACATCCATGCCCGGGTCATGAGCGATACGGGCAAGATCGGGGAACTGGCGGCATGGCGCATGATGGATATGATCTGGTATCTCTCTTACCTGATATTTGTATTTGTCATGATGTTCCTGATTCATCCGCCCCTTGCACTGCTCGTCACGCTGCTCGTGCCGGCTGCGGCCGTGCTGGTCTCTCTGTTTCAGGGCAGGCTCACAGCCCTCAACCGGCAGGTGAGGGAAATCAACGCAAAGATCACCGGCCGATTCAATGAAGGCGTATCCGGGGCGCGCAGCATTAAAGTGCTGGTGACGGAAGAACGTATGAAGAAGGCTTTTCTGACGGAGACGGCGCGGATGCAGCGGATATCTGTCCGGGCAGGGCGCTGCTCGGCACTGTTTATTTCTTCTGTGACCCTGCTGTCCTCCCTGGCGCTTGCCATGGTTCTGTGGCAGGGCGGCATGCTGACCAGAGAACGGCTGATGGGGATCGGCACGCTGTCTGTGTTTATGTCCTATGCAGTCAGTCTTCTGGAACCTGTGCAGGTAATGATTGAGACGCTTGCCAGCCTGATTGCGATTCAGGTGAATATCGAACGGTTCTCCCAGCTTCTGGAGGAGAGGACAGAGATCACGGACCGGCCGGATGTCACAGCCGTCTACGGAGACAGTTTTCTGCCCCGCCGGGAGAACTGGGAACCCCTGGAGGGAGCAGTGGAGTTCCGTGACGTGACATTCCGCTATCCGGACGGCGATGAAAATGTTCTGGAGCATTTTCAGCTGCGGGTGGAGCCGGGGCAGAGAGTCGCGATCGTCGGTGAGACCGGGGCGGGAAAATCGACGCTGGTTAATCTTGTCTGCCGGTTTTTTGAACCGACGGAAGGCAGGCTGCTGATAGACGGCCGCGACGTGAGAGACCGGTCACAGCTCTGGCTTCACAGCCATATCGGGTATGTCCAGCAGAGTCCCTATCTGTTCTCCGGATCGGTCCGCGATAACATGCGGTATGGCCGGCCGGAAGCTTCGGATGAGGAAATCATGGAAGCGCTTCGTCTGGTTTCGGCGGACCACATTGTAGAGCGAATGGAAGGGGGACTTGACAGCCCCCTCGGAGAAGGCGGGGACCAGCTCTCAACCGGGGAAAAACAGCTGTTTTCCATGGCGAGGGCGCTTCTGGCTGATCCGGCTATCCTGATTCTGGATGAGGCGACTTCTTCTATTGATACGGTGACAGAGGAACTGCTGCAGAGAGCAGTGGAAACGGTCGTGAAAGGCCGTACATCCTTTGTGATCGCACACCGTCTGTCAACCATTGTGCGCGCTGATGTTATACTTGCCGTGAAGGACGGCGCAATCAGGGAGCAGGGCACACATGAGGAACTGATGCAGAGAGACGGGTATTACAGCAGACTGTACAGACAGCAGTTTTCAGGAACATAAAAAGCGTTTTGGAGCCGGGGGAATATAAAGATGACAATGACAGAGCAGTATGAGCAGGACAGGGAACGGCTGATGTCCGAACTGGAAAATGCAGCCGATCCGGTGCGGGCCCAGACCGTGCTGGGCGCAGAGCTTGACCGGATTCTGTTCCGGTATAATGAGCAGTGTCCGGATGAACGCGAGCGCCGGGCAGCCTCCTTCATGATCCAGACAGCCCGGATGGCCCTGAGCCTGGCGGATACGGCGGGAGAGGTAAAGGTATGGGAACGGCAGAATGAGAGCAGGCAGAAGGGCGGGCCGGGGAGTCTGAAAGGCCTTCCGCTGGTGCTGCTGGCCGCGGGCATTGTCTGCGCAGGGCTGGTTTTTGCCATGGCGGCAGGACGTGCCTCCGGGGGCGGCCTTTCCTGGATTGTGACGGAAGGGATTCTGCTGGCCGCTTCTGCCGTCTGCTTCTGGCAGTCCGGCCATCTGCCGGGCAGGTCTGCGGCCCGGAAAGGGACGCAGCGGACAGAGATTTCCGTTGACGCGCACAAACTGTACCGCAGCCTGCACAGCGTTCTTCTCACCATAGACAGGAATCTGGATGACATCCGCTCGGCTGCCGGCTGGGAAAAACGGTCACAGGCAAAACAGGATCTGCTGATCGACGGGAAAACACTGGAACTCTGCGCCGGACTGCTCGAGGCAGGGACATCGGGCGACGGTGCTTTTGCGCTGGAAAAACTGGATGACGTAAAGTTTTTCCTGCACGAAAAGGGCATTGAAGCAGTGCCGTATTCACAGGAACATGAGGACTGGTTTGACCTGCTGCCCGGTGCAGGGACGGGAACCGTCCGCCCGGCACTGGCCGCTGAGGGTGTGCTTCTGAAGAAGGGGCTGGCAGTCGGAGGAAGGTGAGAGGTATGGACAGATTTTTTGGATTTGATCTCGGGGATGCAGAAAGTGCCGTATCCCGCCTGAACAAAAAAGATCAGAAGGATCCGGAGGTCCTGAAGATCTGCGGAGAAAAAAGTCTGGTCAGCGCCTATGCACTGATGCAGGACGGGGAACTGGTAATTGGCGAAAAGGCCTGCTATCTGGCCAATGCCGTAAAAAGGAAGCTGCGTTTTAAGAGCGGTTTTCTCACGAAACCGGAAGCGTCGGCGGATATACGGAGTTTTGCCGCAGGTGTCCTGGGTGAGCTGTATGGCAGCGGAGACCTGGTGAAGAATGAAGACTGCTGTTTCTACATCGGCTGCCCTGCGGGGTGGGACCGCAATGCCAGAGAACAGTACAGGGAAATATTTGAGAGGGTCGGCTATCCCCCCGCCAGGATTGTCTCCGAATCCCGGGCGGCTCTGGTCAGCGCATGCCAGTCCCGCCACCTGCAGGTGGGCCAGGACATTCTGTCCAAACCGGTGCTGGTTGTGGATATCGGGTCTTCCACGACCGATTTTGCCTATATTACAAACGGCCGCGAGGTAGAGATGCAGACAGCCGGTGAGGTGGCCCTGGGGGGCGGCATCATGGACGAAATCCTGCTGGAAGAGGCAGTTGCCGCATCGCCGGCAGAGACGAAGCTGCGCGCGGTCTTCCGCCAGAGCGAAGCCTGGAAGAATTACTGCGAATTTGCCGCCAGGAGGCTGAAAGAAAAGTATTTTTCCGATGAAGAATACTGGAAGGAAAATGAGTGCCGGGAATCCGTCCTGATTCAGTACAGGGGAACCCTGCGCCTCATCCTGCGGATTGACCGGGGCATTGCGGACCGGCTGCTGAATAAGCCGGCAGAGCGGCTGGGGATGCGCTCTTTTCACGAGACATTTGTAAACAGTCTCAGAGAGGTCCGTGAAAATATCAGCGGCCAGATGCCGGAACTCCTGTTCCTGACCGGAGGCGTGTCAAAGCTTCCTGCGATCCGCAAATGGTGCCAGGAGGTTTTCGGGGAGGCCGTCGTGATTACCGGTGTGGAGCCGGAGTTTTCCGTCTCCCGGGGGCTGGCGGCCTGCGGCAGAATCGATGAGGAACTGCGGGAATTCCGCAAAGACATTGATGAGCTGACGGCATCCTCCGTTGTGGAAAACATCGTGAGGGAGCATATCGGGGAGCTGTACAGAGGAATTGTGGAGGCACTGGTCGATCCGATTCTGGAAGAAGTGGCCATACCCGTATTCGAGCAGTGGAGAGACGGAGAAATCCTCCGGCTGTCCGATACGGACGAAGTGATGCGCAGCCGTGTGGAGGAGTTTCTGCATTCCGATGAGGCCAGGGAACTTCTGGCCGATCCGATCGCGCAGTGGATGAAACCCGTGGCCGATGAACTGGAGGAGTACACGGTTCCCATCTGTGTGAAGCATCAGGTGCCGTATACCGCGCTGAGTCTGAATTCCTATTTCTCCGCTTCCGATATCGACATCCGCATAGACGCGAAAAATGTATTTGCGGTCGGGGAGGTCACCTGGATGATCGACTCCATTATTTCGATTCTGGTCGGCCTGATCTGCGGAGGAAGCGGCATTGCCCTGGTATCCGGCGGCGTCAGCGGCATCGTGGCGGGCATCCTGATCTCGCTCCTGGTGCTGATTCTGGGAAAGGAAAAAATGGAAAACGCCCTCCTGGATGCAGACCTTCCGAAGGTCCTGCGGAAAATGGTTTCCAGGAGATCTTTCCGCTCCCGTCTTTCCAGCATCAGCGCGGATGTCAGGGAAGACCTGACCGAGAGCTTTGAAAATGAAAAAAATGAAGAGATCACCAGCCGGCTGGTCGACGATCTCTCCGAGCAGATCGAACTCTGTCTGACGAAGATGGCAGAAGTGGTGGAAATTCCGCTGGGAAGCTGAGGAACTGCTCCCAGGCCGCAAAAGAACTTGACATCCCATTCTGTTTGAAGAATAATCATTTTATAATGATTCTGCAACTATTGGCGTACTGCCGGCATACACACGCCGGTCATCAGGAAAGAAAGAAGGAAGCGCAGTATGTATACAGATGAGTATAAGCGGTGGCTGGAAGCTGAACTGATCGATTTTGACCTGAAGAAGGAACTGCAGGATATTGAGGGGGATGACGAAGCGATCCGCGAGCGCTTTGCCGTCGCTCTTCAGTTTGGAACGGCAGGACTGAGGGGCACGCTGGGCGCCGGGACCAACAGGATGAATATCTGGGTTGTGCGCCAGGCTACCCAGGGCGTTGCTGACTGGGTAAAGACCCAGGGCGGCACCCAGACGGTTGCCATCAGCTATGACAGCCGGCTGAAGGGCTGGAATTTTGCCAGAGACGCGGCAAGCGTGCTGGCAGCAAACGGAATCCAGGTCAGGATTTACGACGAGCTGATGCCGGTTCCCGCGCTCAGCTTCGCCACCAGGTATTATAAATGCAATGCCGGCATCATGGTCACTGCCTCGCATAATCCGGCGCAGTATAACGGCTACAAGGCCTACGGCCCTGACGGCTGTCAGATGACGGATGACGCGGCGGCAGTTGTGTATGATTCCATTCTGAGAACGGATGTGCTTACCGGCGCAAAATTTATGCCGTTTGCAGAAGGCGTCGAGAAGGGACTGATCCATTTTGTGGGCGATGACTGCAAGAACGCGCTCTATGAAGCAATCGAGTCCTATCAGGTACGGCCGGGTCTCTGCCGGAGCGCCGGCCTGAAGCTGGTCTATTCCCCGCTGAACGGTACCGGACTGGTTCCGGTAACACGGGTCCTGCGGGATATCGGCATAGAGGACATCACCATCGTTCCGGAGCAGGAGTATCCGAACGGATATTTCACTACCTGTTCCTATCCGAACCCGGAGATTTTCGCCGCACTGGAGAAGGGACTCGAACTGGCAAAGGAGACGGGCGCGGATCTGATGCTGGCTACAGATCCGGATGCGGACCGCGTGGGCATCGCCATGAAGTGCCCGGACGGCACATATGAACTGGTGTCCGGCAATGAAATGGGCGTACTGCTGCTGGATTACATCTGCGCGGGCAGAATAGAAAAAGGCACCATGCCGAAAAATCCCGTGGCCGTGAAGTCCATCGTGTCAACGCCGCTCGCGGATGCGGTAGCCGCACACTACGGGGTGGAACTCCGTCAGACGCTTACCGGCTTCAAATGGATCGGCGACCAGATCGCCCGCCTGGAAGAGGCAGGCGAAGTGGAGCGGTTCATTTTCGGATTCGAGGAGAGCTACGGCTATCTTGCCGGTCCCTATGTCCGGGACAAGGACGCCGTGATCGGTTCCATGCTCATCTGTGAGATGGCGGCATACTACCGCAGCATCGGCTCTTCTGTCAAACAGCGGCTGGAGGAAATCTACGCACAGTACGGCAGATATCTGAACAAGGTAGACAGCTTTGAATTCCCGGGTCTGTCCGGAATGGACAAGATGGCAGGGATCATGAGCGGTCTCCGTCAGAACCCGCCGAAGGAATTCGCCGGAAAAGCTGTTGCAAAAGCAGCAGATTATGCGAAACCGGAAGAAACAGGTCTGCCCAAGGCCAACGTTCTGATCTACACGCTGGAGGACGGCGCTTCTGTAATCGTGCGGCCCTCCGGAACGGAACCGAAAATCAAGGCCTATTATACGACCCTTGGCAAAGACCTGGCAGAGGCGCAGGCGGAGAAAGACCAGCTCGCAAAAGCGCTGGAGCCGCTGTTTGCCTGATTTGATCCGCACCGGGTACAGTCACCCTCCCGCAGGCATGCCCGAAAGGGCGCTCAGCCTGCGCGGGGTCCGTTTCCCGGCGCTGTAATCAAACAAATATCTGGAAGGAACAGGGATACTGACCGGACCGGATTTCGGAACTTCTAATGTCCGGAGAGCAGGAGGGAACGGCAGCATCCCTGTTCCTTCCTGCGTATGATTGAAAAAGAAATACTTGAGACTGCGCAACGAAAAAAGGAGGACCGCTTCCATGGACACGCATGCGAATACCGCCAACCCGTCCGGGATCGAAAAAGAAGAATTTGACTACGCCCAGGATGTGATTGCCCGTCTTGCCGCTTACTATGATACCCGCGTGGTCGGACAGCAGGCACTGAAATTTGCGCTGATCGCTTCCGTCATTGCTGATGGCCACGTCCTGATAGAATCGGTCCCCGGACTGGCAAAAACGACAGCGGCAAAAGCCATTTCCGATGCGGTAGACGGTCAGTTTTCACGGATTCAGTGCACGCCGGATCTTCTGCCAAGTGACATCATAGGCACACAGATTTACAACCAGGCGACGGGAAAGTTTGAGACGACGCTTGGACCGGTGTTTGCAAACTTTGTGCTGCTGGACGAGATCAACCGGTCAAGCGCGAAAACACAGAGCGCGATGCTGGAGGCCATGCAGGAAAGGCAGGTAACGCTGGGCGGCGTGACGTACCGCATGCCCGGGGATGTCTTTATTGTGATCGCGACCCAGAACCCCATCGAACAGGAGGGAACCTATCTGCTGTCAGAGGCGCAGACAGACCGGTTCATGATCAAGGAGAAAATAACCTATCCGACCGCCCTGGAGGAGACAGAGATTCTGAACCGCATTGAATCCGGCGCGATCAGCAGACGGGAGCCTGCCGTGCTCAGCATTGAGGATGTGGACAGGGTGCAGGATATAGCCGACAAGATTTATGCGGATGCCGCGATCAAGCAGTATATCGCCGATGTGGTAGACGCTACCAGGCATGCGGACCAGGTACTGCCGGAAGAACTGTCACAATACGTGCGGATGGGGGCGAGCCCCAGGGCGTCCATCGCTTTTATGAAGATGGCAAAGGCGGCCGCCCTTCTGAACAGGCGGACCTACGTGATTCCGGAGGATATCCGTCTGATCAGCCATCAGGTCCTCCGTCACCGGATCGGCCTCAGCTTTGCCGCGGCTGCGGACAACGTGGAGGTGGAAACCATTATTGACAGACTGGTTGCGACGGTAAAGACGCCCTGACAGAGCCCGGGCTTGCATCCGTCAGATGAGAAAACAGGTGTCGGGTGAATCATGGACTACGAATATCTGACAAAAATCAGGAGCAGGATTGCCCTGTATACAAAAAAGAAGACATCCAATCTTCTGGAAGGCGATTTCCGGTCCGTATACCGCGGCCGCAGCCTGGATTTTGATGATCTTCGGGAATATACGCCCGGCGATAATGTCCGGGATATCGACTGGAAATCTTCTTCCCGGACGGGAAAGATGCTGGTCCGCCGCTATGTCGCGGAGAAAAGGCACAATATTCTGTTTGTGGCAGACGCGGGACGGAAGATGCAGGGAGATACGCCCTGCGCAGGGCCGAAATCAGAGACGGCGCTTACGGTTCTCGGGGTGCTGGCTTTTCTGGCTGACAGACACAGCGACGATTTCGCACTGCTCCACAGCAGTCCCCGCGGATTTGAATTCAGCTGGTTCCGCAGCGGGGCCATGCATTTTGAGTCGATTATGCACGCGTATGCCGGAAATGCAGGGCTCGGCGCCCGCCACATGCTTCCCGAACTTCTGGCTTATGCTGCGGAAAAGATCCGGAGACGCATGGTAATCTGCGTGATCACGGATCTGGACGGCCTGGACGGGATCTCCGAAAAACTGGTGCGGACACTGACGGTCAACAATGATCTCCTGGTTGTCTGCGTGGAGGATGCGCTTCTCACAGACGCAGGCGGGTTCAACCTGGACAGCGGCGAGTATGAGGATGCCCTGGTCGCAGGCAGCCGGCGGCTGCGCGAGGCGGAAGTGGCTGCGCGCACGGCGGTGCTGGAACGGGCGGAAGACCTCTTCCGGCGGTACAGGGTGCCGCTTGCCAGAGTGGCAGGTGAAGAGGAAGTGGTTGACCGGGTGACAGAACTTCTGGACAGAACAAGGGAGACGTAAGAGATGGAATTTCCGTTTACTGTTGAATTGCAGCCTCCTTTTTCCTTCTGGACGGGATGGTTTGTGTGCGGTCTTGTACTGCTTGCCGCTGCCGCTGTCCTGTGCTCTGTTTTCCGGTGGACTCTCAGGAACCGGCTGCGCGATCCGTCTTCTCCGCAGATCCGCCGTCCGGCTGATGCGGATATGATAAGGATCCGGCAGCGCGCCCTGACGGAACTGACAGATCTGGAAAAAGAATACCGGGACGGCCGGATTTCCGTGCGGGAGACCAGTCAGAGACTGAGCGGACTGGTCCGGGGCTTTGTCGGAGATGTGACCGGCATTCCCGTGCAGGAGTATACCCTGAGTGATATCCGCCGGCTCCGCATGCCGGTGCTCACCGCTCTGGTGCAGGAATACTATGTCCCGGAATTTGCCGACTATGACGAGACTTCCGGCCGGAATGCCGGCAGATGCGGCATAACCCGGGAAGCCGTACTGCAGTCCCTGTTTCGCACAAGAAAGGCGATAGAGAGATGGCGCTGAAATATCCGCTGGTACTTGCGGCAGGCCTGCCCCTTCTGGCGGCCCTGCTGGTACTGTTTCACCTGTTCAGGAAAAAGACCGGATACCGGGGCGGTCCCCGCGTGGCAAATACAAGGTTTGTTACGGAACTGCCGGAATACAGAAAACTGCAGACCATACGAATGGCGGGCCAGATCCTGCTGGAAGCCTCTCTGATTCTGTGCCTGGTCAGCACGCTTGTACTGGCTGCCAGACCATACCGCACCATGACTGTCACCAGCGGCACAAAGAAGCGAGACATTTTCCTCTGCATGGATGTTTCCTACTCCATCTACAATCTGAATTATGACCTGGTGGAGAGCCTGGAGGATGTTGTGAGACATCTGGAGGGAGACCGTTTCGGCATATCGATATTCAATACTTCCACGGTCCTGTATGTGCCGATGACGGATGACTATGATTTTGTCCTGGAAAAGCTGGAGGAACTGAAGGAATACTTCCGCCTCCAGAAGGCATATATGGATAAATTCGGCGATTATACTTATATCCCGGATGATGAATGGGACGAATACATGGATCTGTGGGAGCAGCTGGAATACTTTGATGCCGGTACGCTGATCAACAATCAGGTCAAGGGAAGCTCCCTGATCGGAGAAGGACTGGCTTCGTGCCTGTACAGCTTTCCGAGATTTGAAAAGGAGGCCCGCACCCGGGTTGTGATCCTGTCTACGGACAATGCGCAGGAGGCCAGGTCAAAGCCCCTGCTGGATCTCAGAGAAGCGGCCGGCCTCTGTGAAAAAAACGATGTTACTGTTTTCGGGATATTTCCGAACAGGGATTCTTTCAGCAGTTCCGCCACCACAGATTACGAGACAGATCTTCGTGAACTGGAGGAAGCCGTCAGGACAACCGGCGGGGTCTGCTACAGAGAGAGCGAGAATCTGACAGTGGAAGATATTGTCGCCAGCATACAGAAGGAGGAGGCGATGATCGTTCAGGAAATCACGATTGTCCGTGAAGTGGACCAGCCCGGAAAAGCTGCCGCGGCGCTGCTTGCGGCTCTTGCGGGCATGATGGCGGCAGGCTTTGTCCTGCGCAGAATCTGAAGGGGACAGCTATGGTTATGCAACCGGTTATACCTGTACAGATTGTCCTGCCGGTGATGCTGGCGGTTTACGGCGTCATTGTGTTCCATCTGATCCGGAGAAAGGGAACAGCCAGGGATAAGATCCTGACACTGATCCGTCTGCTCTGTATCGGCGCGCTTGTATTCGTAATCAATCTGCGCATTATGAAAGAAAGATCGGACATGGATGTCGAGATGAAGAATATCGATGTCCTGTTTGTCGCGGATACGACGATCAGCATGTGGGCAGAGGATTATAACGGGACCCATCCCCGTATGGACGGCGTGCAGACGGACCTGCGCTATATTATGGATGAGCTGTACGGCGGCAGCTTCGGACTGATCCGCTTTGACAACCGTTCCCAGATCCTCGCACCTTTTACCCAGGATGCGGATACGGTGGCGGACGCCCTTGAGACCATCAGCGCCCCGGACCGCTACTACGCAAAAGGCAGCTCTCTGAATACGGCATACGACGATATGGAAAAGCTTCTGCAGTCCTCCCGCAAAAAGGAAGGGAGGCAGACCTATCTGTTTTTTGTCAGTGACGGGGAAATCACGGATGATTCTGATCTGCGGTCCTTCCGGGAGCTGGCGCCCATGGTGGACGGCGGTGCGGTGCTCGGCTACGGAACGGAAAAGGGAGGCCGCATGTCGGACGGGAAATATCATTCCTATGTGTCGGATCCCGAGACCTGGCAGGATGCCGTATCCCGCATAGATGAGGATAACCTTCGCAGTATCGCCGCAGACCTTGGCGTAGAGTATATTCATATGAATACAAAACAGAATGTCAGCGCCGTATGCGCCGGCATCAGGGCGGCCAGCTCCCGCACATCCGGCAGGAAGGACGCGGTCGTATATGATGACACCTATTATCTGTACACCATACCCCTGCTGGCCCTTCTGCTGTGGGAGGCATGGGAAATCATCAGAAGAAAAAAGATGTGAGTGAACGCGGAATGGCAGAGAACAGATCTGAAAAAAAGACAGAGACCATAAGTGAGAACAGCAGGCGGTCCGCAAAACGCATTATGCTGGCAGTTACGGTCTGCGCCGTTCTTCTCGGCGCGGCAGGGCTTCTGCTCTGCGGCAGGCAGCTTCTGAATGAAGCTTTTCTGCGGGACTGGAACAGCGGCCGGTATACGGATACATGGGAGCGCCCGCTTCTGCCGGTCAACCTTCCGGAGGGCTGGCTTCCTCTCTATCACATGGGAAATGTCAGCTATATGCAGGAGGATTACGATGCCGCAGTCAGCTGGTACCAGCAGTCACTCGGGAAAAACCCTCCCGCGGAAGAAAAGGAATGTGCCGTGCGGATCAACCTGGCGCTGGCTCTCCTGCATAAGATTGACTATGCGCATCTGGATTCGGAAAATGCCGTCCGCACTGCGGTCTCGCAGCTGAAGACGGCCCGCGGCGTCCTTACGGAGCACGGCTGCGCAGATCCGGAAGGAACAGACGGGCACAGCAGGGAGGCCGAACAGCTGAAGAAGGAGATCGATGAACTGCTCCGGAAGCTGCAGGATGAGAGCGGCCAGCAGTCCGATGAGGAGCAGAACGAACAGGAACAGCAGGACGAACCGAAAGACCAGAAGGATGACCGTCAGGAGTCTGTCAGAGAAAAACAGATCCGCAGGGAGCTGGAGGAACAGAGAAAGCAGTCCGCGCAGGAACGCGCCGATATGCAGCAGGAGAAAAACAGGGCAGAGGACGGCAGCGGCTTTGGCGAGTTTGAAGGAAAGACCTGGTGAAAACCGGAAGGGCCGGGCCTGTACAGGGCCGGAACCGGTCAGGCCAGACAGGAATTGAAAGAGACCGCAGAAAATGATATAATAATTACTTCAGTGAATCAGACGGCAGCAGTGGAGGATGTTATGCAGATACTTCTCGTAGGCTGCGGCAAGGTGGGAAGAACCCTGATTGCCCAGCTGGTAAAGGAAAATCACGACGTAACGGTCATTGACACATCGGATACAGTGATCCGGGATATCGTCCGCATCTATGATGTCATCGGCATTGTGGGGAACGGAACCAGCCATGAAATACTGGAAGAGGCGGATATCGCACATGCGGATATGCTGATCGCCGTGACGGATATGGATGAAGTCAACCTGCTGTGCTGTGTGATCGCAAGACAGAAGCACCAGTGCGCTACGATTGCCCGTGTGCGGAATCCCGTCTATTCGAAGGAGCGGCATTTTCTGCGCAGTGAGCTGGAGCTCTCCATGACGATCAATCCGGAGCTGGAAGCCGCACGCGAGATAGCCCGGCTGCTTCAGTTCCCGAATGCAATCGAAATCGACAGCTTTGCTAAGGATGCCGTAGACCTTCTGCGCTTCAAGGTGGCTTCCTCATCGCCGCTCATCAATATGGCGCTGAAAAATATCCCGCAGGACATCACGCATAATATTCTGGTGTGCATTGCGGAAAACAACGGTGAGATCACTATTCCCGACGGCAGCTACGTCATCCGGCAGGGAGACACCCTGACGATCATAGCCATGCCGGGCGAGGCGGAGAAGTTTTTCCGCCGTATCGGCGTAAAGACAAACAAGGTGAAGGATACGCTGATTGTGGGCGGAGGCGGCATCACGTATTATCTGACGGAAATCCTTCTCAAAATGGGGGTAGATGTCAAGATTATCGAACAGAAAAAGTCCCGGTGTGAGGAACTCTCCGAGATGTTTCCCGAAGCGGTTGTTGACCGCGGCGACGGCAGCGACCAGGAACTGCTGAACGAGGAGCACCTGGATGAAATGGATTCACTGGTGGCCTGTACGGGCATTGATGAGGTCAATGCCATCCTCTCACTGTACGCGCAGAAAAAAGTCCGGACAAAGGTTGTCACAAAGCTGAATCATCTGGAATTCAACGAGGTGATCCGCACCCTGGATCTGGACAGCATTGTCAACCCGAAGCTTCTGACCGCCCAGAGAATTCTGCAGTATGTCCGGGCCATGCACAATGGAATCGGCAGCAATGTGGAGACGCTGTACCGGCTGATGGACGGACAGGTGGAAGCACTGGAATTTAAAGTGCAGCCGGGATCTGACATGACCAATATCCGGCTGGCCGACATGCATTTCAAGAAGAATGTCCTGATCGCAGGCATCCTGCGCAACTTCAGGCTGGTTATCCCCGGCGGTCAGGACCGCTTCCTGGAGGGAGATTCCGTCATTGTTGTCACGACGAATATAGGATTCGGGGATATTCACGATATCCTTGCATAGTGCGAAACCTGAGAAAGAAGCGAAAAGAGGAAGAATATGAACTATCCGATGATTCGGTTTGTTCTGTCATGGGTACTGAAGGTTGAGGGACTCCTGATGCTGCTCCCCTGCATAATTTCAGTTGTGTTCAGGGAGCGGGAAGGCATCATCTACCTGGGGCTGGCTGTCGCTGCCATGCTGCTGGGGGAACTTGTTTCCCGGTTCCGTCCCGCAAACAAAGAGATATATCAGAAGGAAGGCTTTGTCGCTGTAGGCCTGTCATGGCTCCTGATGAGCTGCTACGGCGCAATCCCCTTTGTGCTCACGCGTGAGATTCCGGACTACATCGATGCCCTATTTGAAGTTGTTTCCGGCTTTACGACGACGGGATCTACGATTCTGGCCGATGTAGAAGTGATCTCCCACACCTCCCTGCTCTGGCGCAGCCTGACGCACTGGGTGGGCGGCATGGGCGTCCTGGTGTTTATCCTGATGCTGATTCCCGCCCAGAACGGGTCGCATATGAACCTGATGCGCGCGGAGAGCCCCGGCCCGGACGTGACAAAATTTGTTCCCCGCGTGCGGAATACGGCAATCCTGCTGTACAAGATCTATCTGACGCTGACGGTTCTTCAGATCACCCTGCTGCTGCTGTCGGGCATGCCCTGGTTCGATACCGTATGCATTACCTTCGGCACGGCAGGAACCGGCGGATTTGGCGTTCTCAATGCCAGCTGTGCGACATACACGCCGCTCCAGCAGTGGATCATTACTTTTTTCATGATCTCATTCGGCATGAATTTCGGGTTTTATTACCTCTGCCTGTGCAGAAAGCCCGGCGAAGCCTTCCG
>CADBNA010000013.1 GCA_902795835.1 uncultured Lachnospiraceae bacterium
AACGTCCCCCGGACGTTCAGCGCCTCGCCGCAGCGGTACTAAGCTCAAACTTCGTGCTTACGCACTTGTTTTCACTAAGTACCGGCGACTGCGAAGGTTTCCTTCAGAAGGTATATGCACGAAGCTGACTGGGGCGGCAGCCCCTCTTTTTATGTGTGTGACAATTCTGTGACAGTTCTCCTGCTATACTCGTTCCAGAAACAAAAAAACAACAGTCTCCGTCTGACGGAGACAGTCCCGGCAGAAAACAGGACAGAAAGGATAGGATCATGAGCGAGAACGTTGAACTGAAAAAAGTTACTGAGGAAGAGCTGAAAGAGATCACCGGCGGAGCATATGGAAAACAGGGACTGTATGAAGGACCGTGGAAAACTGTGTGCAACCTTCAGACAGGCTGGCTGGCTGTCAGAACAGCCCCCTGCTATGACTACACCAATGAGATCGGACAGCTGTACAACGGCGACAGCGTACAGATTATCGGCAACAGCTCCGGAAACGGATACATCTGGGTATGGGCGCCGAGAATCAATGTGAGCGGCTGGGTAAACGAGAACTTCATCGGATAAACAGGCAAATTCCTCCAGGGCGGCAGCAATGCCGCCCTTTTCTATTTGGAAAAAAACAAAAAAAATCATACAGAGAGTATTAGACAACGGGTTTTTTAAGAAGGATTCGAACCTTCACGGCTGCCCCGGCACTGCCCGGACAGCCACAGGATTATCAGTCCTGCGCGTCTGCCAATTCCGCCATTTCTCAAAAGAAGAGAAGTAACCGTCATCGCCGCTTCTGTATGATTGAAGCACAGATTCAGTCTGTGAAAATATATTCTATTTTGAAGGCCGTGTCATTAGTTTTTGAACAATCCCACGACAATACCGACAATATTCAATACGGACCCCAGCAGCTGCCACGTAATCACTGCAAATATCGCAACAGAAGCGACAGTAGTCACCATTTCCATAGTTATGCCTCCCTTTTTTCTCTCAGACTCATCAGCCGGTTACGACGTCTACTCAATTATTACATTTTAATTATTCCCTGTCAATTGACAGAACGACCTAAATTATTAAGAATTTTTTTCAAACGCGAAAATACTCCAAAACATCTGCCGCCCGAATCATCTGCACAAACAACGGACTTAAAATCATGTTTTTTTTGTGCGGAGAGGGAAATTACACAAACGGAATAAACTGATATGATTATAAATATATAAATTGACATTTTTTTGTCGATGCGGAGGAACTGTTTCTATTAAAAAGGAAAAGGAGAGTTACTATGTTAACAGCGAGAGAAAACCTTGAGGCCATTATCAACCACGGAAAACCGGATCGTTATTCCAACCAGTACGAGGGTATCAAGCTGCTTTTCAGCCCGGCATTTTTGTTCAGCCCCATGGTTACCAAGGGCGGCCCGGACGTCGTCAACGGCTGGGGCGTGACCAACAGCTTCCCGGACAATGTTCCCGGACCGTTCCCGGTACATACACCGGACAAGATCGTTATCCAGGATATTGAGCACTGGCAGGATTATGTACATGCACCGTCACTGGAGTTCTCCGATGAGCAGTGGGCTATCGCACAGGGCATGTTTGAAGCTGTAGACGGAACCAAGGCTCTGAAGGCTGCCTTCGTAGCGCCCGGCCTCTTCGAGCAGTGCCATCATCTGGGAGAGATGTCCAGAACTCTTGAGCATCTGGTAGAGTATCCGGATGAGATGGAAGACCTGATCAAGTATCTGACCGAGTATGAGCTGAAAATGGCTGACGACATCTGCTCCAAGCTGCATCCGGATGCCATTTTCCATCATGATGACTGGGGCGGACAGAACACCACATTCATGAGCGTGGGCATGTTCGAAGACTTCTATGTAGAGCCCTATAAAGAGATTTACGGATACTATCATGACCACGGTGTGAAATACATCTTCCACCACTCCGACAGCTATGCAGCCACCTTCGTGCCGGCCATGATCGAGATGGGAATCGATGTATGGCAGGGTTGCTTCTCCACCAACAATCTGCCCGAGCTGATCAAGAAGTACGGTGACAAGATCTCCTTCATGGGCGGCATCGAGAACATGCTGGTTGACTACGACGGCTGGACAGAAGAAAACTGCCGTGAAATCGTCCGCAAGACGATCGACGAGTGCGGCATGAATTCCTTCATCCCCTGTATCGCACAGGGAGGTCCCGGCTCCGTATTCCCGGGCGTCTACAAGTGCCTGTGGGATGAGATTGACAAATACAATATCGAGAAATTCGGATTCACACAGGAACAGCTTGACGAAGCCCGCATTCCGATCGACATCATGTTCTGACCAGATTCGAATTAGATTTAAAGGGGCTGCCGCAGGGGCAGCCCTTTGTGCTGTGCTCAAAAATAACTGCAGTCAGATTCTGTATCCGTTTTCCCTGAATAACAGCAGCAGTTCCCGGTTGATGAGCTGCTGCACATCGGGCAGGTCTTCTTCACTGCACTCTGTCATAACGGAGAGCGTCATGGTTCCGTTTGCCAGTGCGGTGATGCCGGTGTATACCGGACCTGCCAGAATCCGCCTGTCTTTGCTGCCGATCTCCGGCAGCTCTTTTTTCAGCATTTCCTCGATCTCTTCGATCGGATATTCGGAAGAGATGACAACTTCACAGTCATATCTGGTATTCTGCTGCGTCATGTTATTGACCATGTAGATGTCCCGGTTGCTGAGTGTCACGATATTGCCCAGACGCGTCTGAAGTCGGGTGAACCGCAGGCCGATCTCCTGCACCTCCCCGTGATACTCTCTGTGTCCCGTACCCAGGTCCACAATATCACCGGTATGAAAGATCCCCTCAAACACAATGGTAAGGCCGGCTATGATATCCGAGACAAAGTGCTGGGCGCCCAGTGACACCGCAATGCCCAGCGTGCCGACAGCCGCCACGATCACGGACAGGCTGATTCCGATATACGTGCAGGCCACAATCAGAAATGCAAACAGGGCCACGTACATGGTTAGGCTTCTGATCAGCCTGCAGATAGTCCTGCCCTTCGGTCCCGCGAATGAAGCGCAGGCGGCCAGGAGGAGACGGACCAGAATAACGGCCAGAGTGATCTGGCCCAGAAGGATCAGAATGGCGGCCAGCGCAAAGAGATTCAGCCCTCTTTCCCAGTTCCCCGAAGTGATGTAGTAGTAGACGGAATTGCGGGAAAGCTGGGTCTTAAAGTTTGCAACAGGGATCTGCTGCAGCAGGTATAGGGCGACGATCAGCTCCATGGTAATCAGACCGGTTCTTTCCGGCCGGATCGATGAGAGGTACTGCCGGACCCCGGCCCAGCCCTTTTCTGTCTTTCCGGAAGAGAGCGCGCAGCTTTTGTTCTGTTCATAAAAATCTTCTGTATAGCTGCGCAGTATGAGCCATGCAAGGAAGGCATAGATCAGCAAAAACAGCAGACAGCCGAGCAGTGCGGAGGCAAGCATGCCGGCAGCCGAAGATGCCTGTCCGGCGGCATAATAGGCGATCGGCAGCTCCGTTAACTCTTCGGTATCCGCCAGGCTGTACGAACTAAGCTGGGCGGAGGTGATGAAATAAGAGCCTTCGTCCGTATCCACATTTTTGATCAGGGATCCCCGCAGATGAGTTTCGTTCAGACCCAGCGAGGTAATATCCATGCCCGTCAGTTTTTCGCTGCCGGACGTGAGAATCTCACCGGTTTCCGGATTTGCGATGCAGAGGATGTCCCCCGGGCCGGACAGATTCCGCAGAAGTGTCTGCGTCATCTCCTGCAGGTCAAAGTCCCACAGAGCCGGATCCGCCGTGATCAGCATGACACCGTATCTGGTCGGATCAGAAGCATCCAGGATCCGGACGCCCATCCGGACCTCTTCCTGCCCGGTAATCTCATCTGTTTCCCGGCCGTGCGCGATAAAGGGTATGCCGTTTAAGATCCGCCGGAAGTCATAAGTCGAAGATTCCGGATCTGTGCCGAGGCTGAGCCCGATGCATTCGCCGCTGCTCACCGTTTCATTTCCGTCTGCATCATACAGTGTGATGGAAGATGCGGAAATGCTGTCCGCGAGCATCTCCAGGACCGCCTGTTCCCGGAGCGCCGGATAGCTCTCCAGAACCTCTGCAATATGGGTCCCGTAATCGAAATACATATCCTGAATGCGATCCGTGTTCCGCTTCAGACGGTCGGAATACATCTCCAGGTTTTTATCCAGCATCTGCAGCCGTTCCTTCCCTTTTGATGTATTGTCATACAGGCCGTTGAGCGCATAGATCATCATCCCGCTCAGGAAAATGCAGATGGCCCCGATCACGCCGCACAGAGATACAAAACGGCGGACATTGAACGGCGCATACCTTTTTTCCATGGCAGGCGTCAGGCTGTTCTTCTGGATGAAGAAATAAAGAGAAAAGCCGGCTGTCAGCAGGGCAGCCAGGAAAAGGATCAGGGCGGCAAACATATATGTGGCCTGACTGAGAGCTTTTACATACAGGTTCGGCTGCACAGCCATCAGGACCAGGTAGCCGCTGATCTCCGGGACGTCGCTCTTGACATAGCGGAAAGTGCCGTTTGGCAGTGACAGGGTGCCGGATTCGTATGGACTTCCCTGGTCGGCCTCTTCGACGGAAACCTCTGGTGTTTCCGTTTCCCTGAAAGAATCATCGAGATTCGAGAAAATATCATTGCTGTACAGAATTCTTTCGCCGTTTTCCGAAGCGGGATCTTCTGCCGCGCACAGAGCATAGACATTGTAAGCCGTCTCCGCCTTCTGGAGAATTCCCGGTATGTCGACTGCCTCCTCCACCATTTCCTGAATGATGGCATCGTCATACCATTCAATATAATAAAAAGGAGTGCTGATCCTGCTGTAGACAACAAGGGTTTCCGGACTCTCAGGCGATGTAAGGATGCCTTCCCGGGCATCAAACAGATCTGCGGTAAG
>CADBNA010000014.1 GCA_902795835.1 uncultured Lachnospiraceae bacterium
CATTTTGGTTTGAAAGTTTCATATTTTCAATATTTTTGCCAAAATTAACCTTATTTTATTTTGATTTGTTGTTTCTTTTTTCGATAACTATGGTATAATAAATATGTTGGAAAACGTATTTTTTATCTGTAGTTATTTTATTTCAATCTGTAGTATTTTATAACACTAAACGGAGGGAAATGTAATGAATCCAAAGATAAATTTGTTATCTCATCCTTCCCCACCAGCTCCAGATGATATACATATTCTGACCGTCCGGACAATTCCTGCTGAAGCCCAGAAAGAGAGGAAGCTTAAAGTTGCAGCATATTGCAGGGTCTCGACGCTGATGGAAACGCAGACAGAATCTCTGGCATCGCAGCGTCTCCACTATGAACGCCTCATCCTTGCCAATCCGGAATGGCAGTCTGCCGGCATATTCATCGAGGCCGGACAGTCCGGGACCAATATGGAAAACAGGCCTGAATTGCAGAATCTGCTGTCTGCATGCAGGAAGGGCAATATTGATCTGGTTCTGACGAAATCTATCAGCCGCTTTGCACGAAATATCACCGATTGCCTGAAAATGGTCCGCCTGTTATCCGATTCAGGTGTTGACATCTGGTTTGAAAAGGAAGGAATCCGTACCGATACCATGGGCTCGGAATTTATGCTCAGTATCCTTGCCTGTCTGGCCGAGGAGGAAAGCCGCAATATCTCCGCCAATATCAAATGGGGAATCCGGGCACGGTTTCAGGCGGGAACCTATCTCCAGTCGATTGCTCCCTATGGATACCGGAAAGAAGGCGGCTCCCTGGTTGTCATTCCGGAAGAAGCAATTGTCGTTCGGAAGATTTATCATGCTGCTCTTTCCGGAAAGGGAGTCTCATCTATAGCCAGGGAGCTCAATAGCGCCGGGATTCCATCGCCTGCCGGTGGACAATGGGGAAAAACGACACTTCTGAGAATCATCCGAAATCCGGTTTATGCCGGTGATCTTCTCTTTCAGAAAACTTATGTGGATGACCGCTTCCGTCAGCATTACAACAGAGGGGAGGTCAAGCGGTATTATTATGCCTCTCACCACGAGGCTATTATATCAAGGGAAATGTACTCCCGTGCAGTTGAGAATCTCTCTCAGCGGAGAGAAGAGCATGAGAGGCGTACGCAATCCGCAGCTACTGTCTGTGATAATTTTTCCTCTGTTTTCTCCGGAAAAATATTCTGTTCTCTATGTGGTTCCGTCATGTATCGGGCATCTGCTGGCAGATATCCGGTGTTCATCTGCAGTGCGAAATATAACCGTCTTTCCTCCTGTAATGCTCCTCGGGAGAAGGAGGATACGATAAAGAATGCATTCCTCACCTGTCTGAATAAATTAAAATGGAGCTTATCTCTTTCTCCCAGGAATAGAATCCCTGATGTTTATCTGCATCTTTTGAAAGAAGCGGACAGTAGTTTGACTGCTGCAGCGGTAATGAATCTTGACTGCTGTATAGAAAAAAACAGAAAAATGCAGAGCAGTCTCCTCTCCATCGGCAAATCTGACGTGGAAAAAGAGAAACTGCGTTCTCTGGAACGAGAGGCAGATGTTTTACAGAATAAGAAAAGATCCCTTGGGCAGGTGTCTCGTCAGTTCACTCTTGCTTCCGAGCTGCAGAGGTACCTCTCAAACTGGAGGATTTCTGCAGATGTCAGGGATTTTCCGGAAAATGATTTTAACAGCTTGATTACTCGAGTATCTGTTCTGGGGCAGGATCGAATCACTTTTTTCTTTTCCTGTGGTCTTGTTCTCACAGAGTCTGTCCAGAAAGGAGTGCCATAATGTGTATTCCTTATGGATATCGGATCGTTGATGGAGTTGCGGAGCCTGACCCTGATGAATCCCAGCGGCTTCAGATGTTTTTCAAATTATATCTGCAGGGTAATACTGCTACTGTTGCTGCCAAAAATGCAGGAATAAGCCGTACTTCCGCCTGTTGCAGAAATATGCTGAAAAAAACGGTATACTGCGGTACGGATTATTACCCACAGCTGATTTCTCCCAAAGTGATGAGAGCCGTGGAAGAGGAAACGGAAAAAAGAAGTCAGCGACGAAGAGGAAAGGGCGGCAGAAAACAGCAGCATCCTTTTCCGGCAAAAACAGAATTCTATTTTTCTTCTATTCCAGACGAAACTCCGACTGATCCGGCGTCCTACGCCGAACTGCTGTACAGTTGTATTCATGTTATTACAGACGGAGGAGAATGACAATGTCGGTGCAAATCATAAAAGCAACAAAAGACGACCTTTTCTCATCTGACTCTTCTGCAAAGGATGCGCTGAAAGTCGCAGCTTACTGCCGCGTCTCAACGGGCATGGAAGAACAGGAAAGCTCATATGAAGCACAGTGTCTCCATTACACATCTCTGATAAAGGAAAACCCGAGCTGGGAATTTGCAGGGATTTATGCGGATGAAGGAATCAGCGGAACACAGGCGAAAAAGCGGCCTCAGTTTCTTGAAATGATCTCTGCCTGTACAGAGGGCAAAATAGACCTGATTCTTACAAAATCCATCAGCCGTTTCTCCAGAAACACGCTGGATTGTCTTCAGTATATCCGGTTCCTGAAGGATCGGAATATCGCCGTTTTCTTTGAAAAAGAGAATATCAATACCCTTGATGCAAAAGGAGAGGTTCTCATCACCATTATGGCGTCTATCGCCCAGCAGGAATCAGCATCGATCAGTCAGAATGTCACAATGGGTATCCGATATAAAATGCAGAGAGGAATAGGCCGGGTAAATTATACCCGGTTCCTGGGTTATACAAAAGAATCCCGTGACGGTCCTCTACTGATCGTTCCGGAACAGGCAGAGATTGTCCGCCGAATCTTTCGCGAATATCTTGATGGTTTCAGCCCTGCTATGATAGCTTCCCATCTGCAGGAGGAAGGACTTCGCTCCCCCAGTGGAGGAGACCGATGGCATGCATCAACAATATCTTCTATGCTGGAAAACGAAAAATACTGTGGTGATTTTCTGATGCAGAAAACCTTTACAGAAGATTTCCTGACGAAAAAAAACAGAAAGAATACCGGTCAGCTTCCCCAATATTACGTAGAAAACCATCATGAACCGATTATACCCAAAGATATCTTTCTCCTGGTTCAGGGAGAAAGATTACGAAGATCCGTTCTGAAAAATGATCCAACAAAAATACGATGCGGGAGTCGCATTGCCCTCTGTGGCAGACTGATTTGCGGCCGCTGCGGAAAAACATTAAAACGCTATTCAAGACCGGAACGGAACCAGATTGACTGGCGTTGTCACAACAGAGCGTATAAAAAGAAAACCAACCATCAGGATCATAAAAGTGCATGTGGCTGTCGCTTTGTTCCGGAGGAGGAAGCACAAAAAGCCGTTGTTATA
>CADBNA010000015.1 GCA_902795835.1 uncultured Lachnospiraceae bacterium
AGATAGATCGAGTAATAATTTTTATCTGCTCCCTCCTGAGCCTGTGCAAACAGGACTGCCATGAACACCTCCTGATCCGCGGGAAAGCTGTCTGCCAAACCCGGGATAAACTGTCTGTTTTCCTTCTCCGCTGAAGGATTTTCTCTAAGGTTAGTATACTTGTCCAGGCCACGACATTCAAGCGTAATCTTCTTGTATTCACTGTAAAATCATGATATGTTGAACATATATCGGTAAAGAGAGGTGATCCGGAATGGACTTATTAAAAGATGTTTACGCGGACTTTTTTGCAGATCCTTCAGAGAGACGCCGCAGTGAGCAGAACGGCGGAAAAAAGGACGGAAAGCCTTCTTCTACGGGCAGCAAACCCAATGGTGCGGGCAGCAAGCCTTCGGCCTCAGGAAATAAGCCTTCAGGTTCAGGCAGTAAGCCTTCCGGCGCGGGCAGTAGGCCTTCCGGTACAGGCAGCAAGCCTTCCGATGCCGGTCAGAAGCCTGCCGGAGCAGGAACTAAGACACCTTCCCCGGAAGACGCCCTGAAGAACGCACAGGATGTGCTGGATGAGGTAAAGACGCTTTTTGAAAATGCACCTGTGATGCCGGTTGCCGCCGCGACCACACAGGAGAATAAGCCGGAAAATAAAGAGCCGGAGAAGGATCCGGAGGAAGAGCTGGAGTCTCTGATCGGCCTGAAGGATATCAAGCACGATGTGCGCGAACTGGCCGATTTTGCAAAGGTGCAGAAGATGCGTCAGGAGCAGGGCATGCGATCGGTCCCCGTTTCGCTGCATCTGGTCTTTACGGGCAATCCGGGGACCGGAAAAACAACTGTCGCCCGCATTCTCGGACGCATGTACAAGAAGATCGGCATCCTTTCTTCCGGTCAGCTTATAGAGGTGGACCGTTCCGGTCTGGTGGCGGGGTATGTGGGCCAGACTGCCCTCAAGGTCCAGAAAGTCATACAG
Organism: uncultured Lachnospiraceae bacterium; assembly: GCA_902795835.1. The sequence continues at coordinate 965 of CADBNA010000015.1, forward strand.
TCCGCTATGGGCGGCGTCCTTTTCATTGATGAGGCGTACGCGTTGTCTCAGGAGAATGATCCCTTCGGACAGGAAGCCATTGACACCATTCTGAAGGCAATGGAAGACCACAGGGACAACCTGATCGTCATTATTGCCGGTTACACCGGTCCGATGGAGGGCTTTATCAACAGCAATCCGGGCCTAAAATCCCGCTTCAACAAGTATATTGAATTTCCTGATTATACAGTGGATGAACTGGAAGCCATCTTTTACCTGAACTGCAATAAGTATGAATATGTTGTCGATGAGGATGCGAAAAACCAGATCCGCACGATGATCCTTTTGCGCAAGGTCAAAAATCCGATTAATTTTGCAAATGGCCGGGAAGTGCGGAATATGTTTGAGGAGATCATCACCAATCAGGCACGCCGTATTGCATCTATGGAAAACCCGTCTGCCGAGGATCTGAAGCGTATCACGACAGATGATCTGTGGGATAACGCCGTGGAGGAAAAAGACAAAGCCGAGTCTGACAAGGCAGATTCCGATAAAGCAGATGTCGATGAGTCAGAAGCCAAAAAGGCAGATTCCGACAAGGCAGATGCCAATGAGGCAGAAGCCAAAAAGGCAGATTCCGACAAAGCAGATGCCAATGAGGCAGAAGTCAAAAAGGCGGAATCAGACAAAGCAGATTCAGGTAAGGCAGATCAGGAAAAAACCGAACCAGATAAAACCGGAGAAGACGCTGCTGCCGGTTCTTCTGACAAAGATGCGAATAAAGAAGCGAAGGGTGAAGAATCATGAATTCCAATGAACGCAGATCACTTCTGATGGTTTCTGCCGTTGCCGCAGTCATCTGCATGATGGTTCTGGTTTTCTTTCGTACGGACATCTTTCTGTCGGGAGGAAGAAAACTGTTATCGATACTGGAACCGTTTATTTACGGCATAAGCATAGCATGGCTTCTGCGTCCGCTCAGCGTCCGGATCGAAAAGGTGCTGACCAGGATCCTGGACCGGAAAGGGACCGGCAGGGTCAGAGGACTGATCCGGCTGCTGTCCGTTCTGCTGTCCCTTGCTTTTCTGCTGGCCTGCCTCGTTCTGCTGATCGTAGCCATTGTGCCGGAACTGATTTCCAGTATTTCCGGCCTGGTCAGTCAGATGCCCGGCGCCATGAAAAGATTCCAGGCATGGCTGGACAGTCTGCAGATCAGTGATGATCTGCCTGAAGATCTTGTCCAGAATATCGAAACCGCGATTGACACACTGTATTTCCGACTGCAGAACTTCCTGAAGACAGATCTGCTTCCCAAGCTGCAGACCTATGCGGGAAGTATGCTCTACAGCTTCCGTGTGATTCTGGATCTGTTAAAGAATATTGGCCTTGGCTGTATCATAGCGATCTATCTGCTGACAGACTGGGAGAGGTTCGGTGCGCAGCTGAAGCTGGTGGTCTGTGCCCTGCTTCCACAGAAGTATGCAGACTGGCTTATCAATGAAGCGCATTTTACGAATGAGAAATTCAGCGGATTTGTTATTGGAAAGATCGTTGACTCGCTGATTATCGGCATTGTGTGCTTCCTGTTTGTATCTATTACAAATATGCCGTACGGAATGCTGGTGAGCGTGATCATAGGCGTCACAAACCTGATTCCCTTTTTCGGCCCGTATCTGGGGGCAATCCCGTCCGCCTTGCTGATCTTGACGGTATCTCCCGGAAAATGTCTGGTTTTTGTTATTTTTATCGTTATCCTGCAGCAGGTAGACGGCAACGTGCTCGGTCCGATGATTCTCGGGGACAGGCTGGGACTGTCCGGCTTCTGGATCCTGTTTGCGATCCTGGCGTTCGGCTCTCTGTGGGGTATATTAGGCATGCTGATCGGAGCACCGGTATTTGCGGTACTGTATGATCTGTTCCGTACCTTTATCCGAAAAATGCTTCAGAAACGAGAGAGACAGGCAATGCTGGCCAGTTATGAAGAGCAGTACCCGAAGGAGCCTGCCAAAAAAGCCGGAAAGCAGCCGGTAAAAAAGGATAAAGACTGATAGGAAAAGCCTGAAACAGAAGCTCTGAAAGAAAAAGCCTGAAGGAAAAAGCCTGAAAAAGGCCTGCATGACAGAAAAGCGTAATGAGGAGGTTGGTATGAGAGGTGTATATACTTCTGTAAATGACATTCGCAAACGCGTCTTTGCCGAGGTCGCGAAGCTTTCTTATGAATATAAGGAGGGGGATCTCTCTGAGATGGAGAAGATTCCGTACCGCGTCATTCCGGGGGAGGTTTCCACCTACCGGGAAAGCGTTTTCCTGGAGAGAGCCATTGTGAAGGAGCGCATGCGGCTGGCGATGGGACTGTCGCTCCGCAAAGCGTCCGAGCACGCACCGGTATCCACCGGGGCGGAGGAATGTGTAAAACCGGAAAAATATTACGAGCCCCCGCTGATCAATATCATTAAATTTGCCTGTCACGCCTGCCCGGACAATGTGGTGACCGTATCCGACCAGTGTCAGGGCTGCCTGGCCCACCCCTGCAAGGAGGTCTGTCCGAAGGGAGCGGTCAGTTACAAAAACGGCAGATCTGTGATTGACCCGGATAAATGCATTAAATGCGGAAAATGCGTGGAAGCCTGTCCATACGGTGCCATCATTCACCTGCAGAGGCCCTGCGCAAAAGTCTGCGGCATGAAAGCGATCGGGTCGGATGAATACGGGCGCGCAGATATTAATCAGGAAAAATGCGTTTCCTGCGGCATGTGCCTGGCAAACTGCCCGTTCGGCGCCATTGCCGATAAGGCGCAGATCTTCCAGACGATTCAGGCCATCCGCTCCGATGTGCCGGTGTACGCGGCCATCGCGCCGGCCGTGGCAGGCCAGTTCGGAGCCGGTCTGAAGCCGGAGCAGATCCGGGCGGCGTTCCAGAGCCTGGGGTTTGCGGATGTGATGGAGGTGGCCATAGGAGCCGATCTCTGCACCATTGAAGAGGCCAAGGATTTCGTGAACGAGGTGCCGGAAAAGCTGCCCTTCATGGCCACGTCCTGCTGTCCGGCCTGGTCTGTGATGGCCAAGAAGCTTTTCCCGGATTATGCAAAGTGCATTTCCATGGCCCTGACACCCATGGTGCTGACGGGACGCCTGATCAAAAAGCAGCATCCCGGCTGCAAGGTGGCCTTTATCGGTCCCTGCGCGGCAAAGAAGCTGGAAGCCAGCCGCAGAACCATTCGCAGTGATATAGACTTTGTCCTGACCTTTGAAGAGGTCATGGGCATGTTTGAGGCAAAAAATATAGACTTTTCCGCTCTTGAAGAGACGGATGCCATGCATGGGGCCAGCGGGGACGGCCGCGGCTTTGCCATCAGCGGCGGCGTGGCCGGCGCAGTGGTAAACTGCATTCATGACATGTATCCGGACAGGGAAGTCAAGGTGGAGCGGGCAGAAGGCCTGGATAACTGCCGAAAGCTGCTGCAGCTGGCCAAGGCCGGCAAATACAACGGCTATCTTCTGGAAGGCATGGCCTGTCCGGGAGGCTGCGTGGCAGGAGCCGGAACACTGCAGCCCATCGCAAAATCCACGGCGGCGGTTAAGCTGCATATAAAAGTGTCGACGAACCAGCATGCCGCGCAAAGCGATTACAAGGATCTGCTGGAGCTTCTGGAAGAGTAAAAATCATCAAGAAAACGGAGAATTGACCTGCATATGAACAAAGAAAAAAAGAATACTCCGAATAACAAAGGAAAGATGACCGGACGGATCATCACGGCCATCCTGGCGCTTCTGTTTTTTAGTATCTCCTGTGTACCGTCATCTGTATGGGCTGAAACGCAGGAAGAGACGGCCTTGTCCTCTGTAAGTGATACAGATCCGCAGGAGGAGACGGCTTCCTCTGCCAATGGCGCAGATATCGGCGTTTCGCCGGAAACAGCCGACAACAGCGTACCCGTTCGGGTGGGCGCCATGTCGGGACCGACGGCCATGGGTCTGGTGAAACTGATGGATGAGTCGGAACAGGGCCGCACACGGAACAGCTATGAATTTCAGGAACTGATGACGGAAGCCTCTGCGTTTACCGTTCCCCTGACGAAGGGAGAAATCGACATTGCCGCGGTTCCGGCCAATCTGGCAGCCGTATTGTACAACAAGACCGACGGCGGCGTGAAGCTGCTGTCTGTCAGCGTGCAAAGCGTGCTGTATGTGGTCTCCAGGGAAGAGGATATTCAGTCAATAGAGGATCTGAGAGGGAAGACCCTTTACGCAACAGGCGGGGGCGCCACACCGGAATATGTCCTGCGGCATCTTCTGACTGAAAATGGGATAGACCCTGATAAAGATCTGGATATCGTCTGGTGTGCGGACACGACGGAAGCCCTCGCAAGAATAGAACAGGATGACTCTGCTTCCGCCATGCTGCCCCAGCCATTTGCGACAGCAGCCTGCGCAAAAACGGAAGGGCTGCGGGCCGTGCTGGATCTGGGAGAGGAATGGGACAGACTGCACAGCGACTGCTCCGTCGTGACCGGCGTGATGGCCGTGCGCACGGAATTTGCAGAACAGCACCCTGAGGAGGTGCAGGCCTTTCTGGAGGAGTACAGGGAATCGGTTCTGTATACGGAAAGCGACCCCGCAGGAGCCGCAGCC
>CADBNA010000016.1 GCA_902795835.1 uncultured Lachnospiraceae bacterium
CGCCATTTCTGACCACACAGAAGTCTTGTACTTGTATGAGGTGCCGAGATCTCCGTGAAACACGTTGCCGAGCCAGCGCCCGTACTGAACGATAAAGGGATCGTTCAGCCCCATCTCCTCTTTTTTCTCCTCAATCATCTCCCTGTCTGCCTTGATCCCCATGCTCTCATAGTACAGAGTGACCGGATCGGACGGAGACAGATACGTGAGGGCGAATGTGAATGCCGACAGGATCAGCATGATCGGGATCACAAAGAGGATCCTTCCGATGATATACTTTTTCATTTGTTTTACCTTCAGCTGTGTATGGGCTTTAACATCTGCAGCATAAGAAAAGAGCGTTTCCTGAATGAGGAAACGCCCAAAACTGCCAATAGCACGGCCCGGCAGGTAACATCTGCCGCGCTTTTCAAGTACGTCTCCGCCATTCATCGTGACGAAAGAATCGTTCCCCGGCCGCAAGCAGGTCTCCTGGCTTTGTCCCCGGCATCTGGCACCGGGTCCTTCACAGTTGCGGGACAGCACGGGATTTCCACCCGTTTCCCTTTTCATGACCCCTCCCGCCCCGTATACGGCTCCTGCCGCCGCGGCGCGCGCAGACTTTCGCGTCTGTTCGGAATCACACTTGCATCCGTTCAATTGTATTAAGAATTGTTATGTCTCTGTAATAATGATTATATATCAGCTGCTCATTTTAGACAAGAGGCAAACACGATTTATATATATGTCTGTAAGCGGAGATGTGCGCTCATCAGCCGAGACATTTCACGATTTCATCCATATTTCCGGCAAAGCTTATGCCCCGCTGCCTCGCTTCAGAGGACAGCCGGCTGGATGCCGAGGCGGGGATCACCGGGCTGCTGCTGGCCCTGGCCGCGCTTCCGGCAAGAAAGGACAGCACGGCAGAGGCGGCAAGAATAATGCTCCTGGAGAGATTAGCCGAAAGGCTGGCCGAAGCTGTCGACAATCCCGCAGCGGTGGCCGGACTGAGCCGGATCAGAGATCCCTTCCGTCATCATCATGGATGAGGCGACTTCCTCGCTGGACGCAAAAACGGAATATGAGCTTGTAAACGCCATCAGGGAACGCGGCATTACCTGCATCGTAATTGCGCACAGGCTTTCCACCATCCGGGACTGTGATGAGATCATTGTCCTTGACCACGGCAAAGCGGTGGAACGGGGAACGCATGAGGAACTCTATGCAGCGGACGGCGTATATGCCGGCCTGATCTCCAGTGACTGAGGGGGCGCATGATGAGCTGGTTTGACAAACAAATCCGCGCGGCGGCGCAAAGCGATCAGGAAATATTTGAAGAATCCCTGCTGCGCATGGCCTCGGTCGTCCTCAATGACAAAGGAGCAGAGGAAGCCTGGAATGAGCGTATCATCACAAGGGAAGCCATCGATGAAATCCTCAAGTATTATCATTTCAAGCCGGTCAGAATACCGGATCAGGTTACTGTCCGCAGCGAACAACTTGAATACTGCCTGCGCCCCTATGGAATCATGCGCAGAGAAGTCCTGCTGAAAGGCAGGTGGTACAAAGACAGTTTCGGCCCTCTTCTTGTATTTCGGGAAAAAGACGGACGCCCTGTCGCCCTGATACCAGGCCTGCTCTCATCTTATACTTACACCGATCCGCTGACCGGCACCAGAATAAAGCTCACCGAAAAAAACGCGATGCAGTTCAGAAGCGGTGCCATCTGTTTTTACATGCCTCTGCCTTCAAAAGAACTGCACTCCTCCGATCTGATAAAATTCCTTCATAAATCCATTTCCAGGAACGACAAGATCCGGTTTTTCAGACTGACGGCGTTTGCTGCCCTTGTGGGAATGCTCACGCCCTATATCACGCGCTTTATGACCGGCGTTGTCATTCGGAGAGGGGATCTCTCCCTGCTGCTGGGCTCAGCTGTTTTCCTGATCTGTTCCATGATTTCACAGCAGCTGATCAACATGGTCAAGGCGCTGGGAGTTTCCCGCATGCGATCAGAAGGCAGGATTAAAATCGAGTCGGCACTGATGATGCGGCTGATCAGCCTTCCGGCATCCTTCTTTCGCAGCTGGTCAGCCGGTGAACTCTACAGACGTTTCCGATGCGTTACCGATCTGACGGAGACCGTGATCGATGATGTCTATGTCTCCGGCACGACCGCTGTAATGTCCCTTATTTACATCCTGCAGATCTTCAGCTTTACGCCGTCCCTGGACAACAGGACACAGAAGAAGATCGCCATGGCGCTGGATCAAATGAACTGTACCAGGATCGTCATCGCGCACAGACTGAGCACGATAAAAAACTGTGACCGGATCCTTATGCTGGATAAGGGACGGATTGCGGAAGACGGGACCTATGAGGAGCTCATCGCAAAGAACGGGCTTGCTCCATGCCTTTCCGCAGTCCCTTTTGACTTCCTTCCTGATCATGATACAATAAAAGAAAAAGGTCAGGGAATGAGGAGAAAACTGACATGATCGTGTACATGAAGCAGCGTCTGAAGCTGGGAGACAACAGCGAAGAAAACCTGTCCGAGGACTCGGGAGGGCTCCCCTTTGTATGTCATTATAATGAAGGACGTTCCTTCACCGGGCGTCATATCCCGTGGCACTGGCACGAGTGGATTGAATTGAATTATGTAGAGGAAGGATCTTTTCAGATGCATACGCCGGACGGTGACCTGGAAGCCGGTCAGGGAGAACTCGTCTTTCTCAATCAGAATATCATGCATGCCTATGATTTTCCCAAACCGGTCAGATACTACTCCTATACCTTTGACTCGCGTTTTCTGGCTGGAGAATATGGGAGTTACCTCGACCAGAAATACTTTTCGCCCGTCTTCCGTTCACGGAGTCTCTCTGTTCTCACTGTCAGGCCGGATACGCCCAGACGGGTCCGCATGGTCGAAGCAGTGGTGCAGATCACAGATCTCCTTCGCCGGGAACCGCCCGGGTATGAGCTGGCCGTTCGAGACGTTATGAGCAGGTTTTTCCTCCTTCTGCTGGATGAAGCAGAAGATATCCTCGCCAGGGACAAGGGCGGAAATGACCGGGACCTGGGACGCATGAAGCAGATGCTCCAGTTTATTTACGCGCATTACAGCGAACCCATCGGTCTGGAAGATGTCGCAGATACGGCAGGCATCAGCCCCCGGGAATGCACCCGGTGCTTCCGGCGCGCAATCAGCCGGTCTCCGGTTCGGTTCCTGATAGAATACCGGGCACAGATGGCAGCTATGATGCTGGCCCGCACCGATGACACCATCTCCTCGATATCGGAAAAATGCGGCTTTACGTCTGACAGCTATTTCGGAAAAATTTTCCGTGAAATCTACGGCTGTACCCCAAGAGATTACCGGAAAAAACAAAAAGAAATCCGGTAAACGCCGTAATATAAACAACTTCAGAGGGCAGAGACCGCCTCCTTCATCTCTCTCACATATTTCCCGATATGCGGCGGCGCCTCTCTCCCATACTTATCCAGAATCTTTATAATCGCAGATCCCACAATGGCGCCATCCGAAATGGCCGCCATTTTTTTTGCCTGTTCCGGCGTGGATATACCAAAGCCGATCGCACAGGGAATATCGGTATGCTGCCGGACGACCTTTACGATCGCGTCCAGATCTGTTTTGATCTCCGTTCTGGTTCCGGTCACGCCGAGACTGGAGACGATATACAGGAAGCCTTCCGCCTCGCCGGCAATCATCGCAATCCGGTTTTCCGATGTGGGGGCAATCAGGGAGATCAGATCTACGCCCATCTGCCGGCAGACGGGAAGAAATTCCTCTTTTTCTTCAAAGGGAAGATCGGGCAGAATCAGGCCGTCGATCCCGATCGTCCTGCAGGCAGAGATGAACCGTTCCGCTCCGTAGGAAAACACGACATTGGCATAGGTCATAAACACCATCGGCACCGTCACGTCCCTGCGCAGGTCTTTTACCAGTTCAAAAATCCGGTCTGTCGTAACTCCTCCGGCCAGGGCCCTCACATTCGCGGCCTGAATAACGGGACCTTCTGCCGTGGGGTCTGAGAAGGGAATACCCAATTCGATCAGGTCTGCGCCGTTTGCCGCTGCCGCGCGGACCGCTGCCCCGGTAGTCTCCAGATCCGGATCACCGCAGGTAATAAAGGGAATAAACGCTTTTCCGTGCTCAAATGCTTTTCTGATATTACTCATGGATGTCCTCCCCCCTGTAGCGGGCTATCGCCGCGCAGTCCTTGTCACCCCTGCCGGATATGGTGATGACGATGCTTCTGTCTTTTTCCGTTTCAGGGGCGATTTTCCGGGCGTACGCCACTGCGTGTGCAGATTCAATGGCCGGGATGATTCCCTCTGTTTTTGCCAGATATTCAAACGCACAGACAGCCTCTTCATCCGTCACGGGCACATATTCGGCCCTGCCGGTATCGTGCAGGTACGCGTGCTCCGGGCCGATGCCGGGGTAGTCGAGACCGGCGGAAATAGAGTAAACCGGGGCGATCTGGCCGTATTGGTCCTGGCAGAAATAAGATTTCATCCCGTGAAAGATGCCCGGCCTCCCGGTATTGATCGTGGCGGCCGTCTCAAATGTGTCAATGCCCCTGCCCGCCGCTTCGCAGCCGATCAGGCGGACATCCCTGTCGCCGATAAAATGATAGAAGCTGCCTATCGCATTGGAACCGCCTCCTACACAGGCAATCACGGCAGCGGGAAGCCGGCCCTCCTTCTCCAGAATCTGCTCTTTGATCTCCCTGGAAATGACTGCCTGGAAATCCCGGACAATTGTCGGAAACGGGTGCGGTCCCATGACTGAGCCGAGACAGTAATGGGTGTCGGCGATGCGAGAGGTCCATTCCCTCATGGCTTCGGATACGGCATCCTTGAGTGTGGCGGTGCCTGTCCGAACGGGGATCACATCCGCCCCGAGGAGGCGCATTCTGTATACATTGAGAGCCTGCCGGACCGTATCCTCCTCTCCCATGAAAACCACACACTCCATGCCCATCA
>CADBNA010000017.1 GCA_902795835.1 uncultured Lachnospiraceae bacterium
CCTGCATCATATGAAAAGAAAGGTATCAGCGCCAATACCTTCAAAAAGGAACTCAACTATCATTTCGTTTTAATCAGAGTCAGTATAATAGCCGCCGCGGCAGAAATAATCAGCGACAGAGGAAGTATTCCCACGTTGTCCTGATTCAGAGCCATGATTGCGGCGAATACCGTCAGTACAAAAACCAGCCCGAAATCTATGGATTCGCTGGCGACACGGTCTGCCAGGCGGCGCCGGACCTTGAGCGTATCCAGCGGTGCAGAATCCAGGAGATCCCTGCAGTATTTATCCAGGCGGATGGTCTCCAGGTCGTTTTCAAGCTTCAGGATCGTCTCCGCATCGGGATACAGCCCGTAAAATGAAGTCTCGTCTTCCGCCGAGTTTTCCCGCGCCTTCAGAATCGCTTCCTCCGTCTTGTCATTTGCGCAGTAAGCCCGGATGCGGATCTCCCGCAGACGGTAGGCACTGCAGGACATCCATTCCGCAATCTCCTGCCTGTCCCGGCTTACTTTGTCCGGTTCCGCCACCTGCATGCGCAGCCCTTTACCTTTCTTCGCTCCATCCGGCGAATCCGTCCCCATCGGCAGCAGCTTCCCCTCTGACAGATGCTTCCCATCCGTCAACTGCCCCCCTTCCGGCATCTTCCTTCCATCCGGCGAATCCGCCCCATCCGTCGGCAGTCCTCCTTCCGGCGAATTCACTTCTTCCGTCATCTGCTTCCCTTCAGTCAAATGCAGCCCTTCCGCCAGCTGCACCCCCTCCGGCACGCATCGCCCCAGCCAGATATGCTCGCCCTCCCTGGCGCGCATAACCGTCAGGGCATCCTCGGAAACGCGGCAGCTGTTTTTCTCCATATCAAGAGGAGACGCCATATTAACACGCATGAACAGGCGCTGCCCCGGATGAATCCGTTCCGTCAGATTCTGCATAAAACTCAGGTGCAGCGGCGCCACGCGGACGCACTGGCCGGTTGTCTCCCGATAAGGGAGTCCGATGGCATTGCGCAGCGTCTGATCCAGAGCAACCACATGATCCGGCAGGTCCTCATCAATGACAACCTTCCCGTATGCGGACAGCGTTTTCCACTCCAGATCCGACCCGCACTTCGCATTTTCCACAATATACCTGGCCACCGCAAAAGCGCCGATCTGGTTCTCCTGCCTGGTTCTGCTGTTCATGCCGATCACATAATCATTCACGGCGTGTTTCCTGTGACGCATGCCGGTCGGTACAACCGCACAGTCAGTCTTCTGCGGCAGCCGCGCCTGCAGATACATCTCAGCATCCGCCGCATCCAGTCCGCATTCCGTCAGCCCGTCCCGGATCACCTCCAGATAAGGGCTGCTCGGATCGCCGACACTGCCATTTTCGGAAAGCCAGGCATCCGTGCAGGTAAAAGTAACAACCGGAATGCCATCCTTCTCCTCTACATAGACCAGCCTGCCATAGGGATGATCCGGATACAGATCGGTTTCCCCGTTCTTCCGCAGGGCGTCAAAATCAACAGCCTTTGGCGGCACGCCCCCGTTCTCCTGCCGGACGACATCCATAAACTGTTCCTTCGTGATCCTGTACAGCCGGCAGACAGTCTTCAGATTGTGTTCCCTGTGGGAAAGGTCCAGAAAAGCCGCGCTCTTGTTTTCCCATTTTTCAAAATGCCCCAGAAACAGAAGCTTAAACGGCAGACGGCATACTTCGGACGCAGTCGGCTCGCTCCTGTCAGCGCTGCCCTTTTCCGTAACGCGGTGTCCGTCCACCTCCAGACTTCCGCCGCGAATATAAATCATAAATCTTTCCCTGTTCAGATTCGAGCCATAACACGCATACCACACATATTCCGGGTTCATCAAGTCTCGCCACCTCCTGCTGCAGAATCCTCAGAATCCATGCTGATTCATCTCAAATACCAGAATCCTCTCCCGGCTGTTTTCCCCCTCAAACAGGTCCCGGCAGTCAATCTCATCCAGAAACATCAGCTCGTCCACCGTCATCAGCCATCCCACATATTCATCAGACGGATAATAGAAAAAAAGCAGAATCTCCCGGGGGCTCTCATACCACGACTCCCGGATCCGCCCCATAACCCTCTGGAGAATTTCCACGGAAAAAGGATTGAAAAAATACATCCTGTCAGCCGCTTCCGGCACCGGATACTCCTCCGCCTTCCTGTGCAGAATCTCAACCAGGGATCCGCTCACAGCCGTTTCCCTGTTCTTCAACGCCGCGTCACAGATACGCTTATCAAATTCAATGCCCACACAGCGGCACCGCGTCTGTTTCGTCAGAAAAAAGCTGACTCTCCCCTTCCCGCAGCCATAGTCCAGAACCGTATTTCTCTTTCCGAAATATCCGCTCACGGCCAGCCGCTCCAGCACGCTGTAAGGCGTCGGCTCATAAGGGAACCGATACTGATCGGAATGAGAATCATCGCGGCCGGAGGTTCTGATTTTCAGGAGTTTATCCCACTGAGACTCTGTCATTTACAATTCTCCTGAACTTCTCTCTGCCATACATTTTTGTCTCATCATCTGTCGCCAAAAGCAATCCCAGATCCATTCATTTCTAAAAAAACCATCCGGAGCCAGGTCCAAATGGTTTTTTATCCTTCATTACCGTTCCATCAAAACAGCACCAATCACAAAGATGGTCAGCAGGAACTGGTAAAACAGGAACGGAATAATCGAAATACTGGAAATCCCTGCCAGCGAAGCCGCAACCAGCAGCTGGGCGCCGTAGGGAATGATGCCCTGCAGAATACAGGAAACCGTATCCAGGAGCGACGCCACCTTCTTCGGCTCAATCTGATACTCCTCGCTGATCTGCCTGGCGATCGGCGCAGCGATCACGATGGCAACGGTATTGTTGGCCGTCGCAATATCCATGAGCCCAGTCAGGGCGGCGATCCCCAGCATGCCGCCGCGTTTGGAATTGGCCCGCTTCCGGATCATGGCCAGCACCGCCTCGAAGCCGCCGTACTCGCGCATGAGGGCACTGATAGATGCGACGAGGATCGTAACGATCATTGTTTCAAACATACCCGAGGTGCCATCTCCCATCGCCAGAAAAGCACTCGCAAAGGTGACGGTTCCGGCTGTGCCGCCTATGAGGAAAAAGAGAATAATGCCAATCCCCAGCACGATAAAAACATTCAGTCCGATCAGCGCCAGCGCCAGAACAATGAAATAAGGAACCGCCAGCCAGATATTAAAGGAATACTCCTCCATATGGGCTCCCGGGTGCTGCAGGCAATAGACAGCCAGAATAACAACAGTAATCAGCGCAGCGGGAAGCGCAATCAGGAAATTTACGCGGAATTTGTCCTTCATTTCCACGCCCTGCGTCCGGGTGGCCGCGATCGTCGTATCCGAAATGACAGACAGATTATCCCCGAACATGGAACCGCCGACCACCGTCCCGATGACCAGCGGCATGGAAAATCCGGTGCTGCCTGCTATGGAAGCGGCAATCGGCACCAGAACGGTAATCGTCCCGACACTCGTGCCCATGGACATGGAAATCAGACAGGCAATAATAAAGAGTCCGGGTATCGCCATGTTGCCAGGGATGATATCCAGCAGTAGGTTTGCCGTACTCTCCGCCCCTCCGGCCGACTTGGCCAGTCCGCTGAAAGCTCCCGCCATCAGGAAAATAAACAGCATAATCACAATGTTGTCATCGCCGATGCCTTGCGCGCAGATGTGGATTTTTTCATCAAAAGACAGCGACTTGTTCTGGAAAAAAGCGATAATCAGGGCAACTCCGAATGCCACCACAACCGAGATCACATAGAAGCCCATCACGCCCTTTTCGGGGGAAATGTATTCAAAA
>CADBNA010000018.1 GCA_902795835.1 uncultured Lachnospiraceae bacterium
GAAGCGGCAGGCGGACCTGAGACCCCGGATGCACAGGAACTGACGGAAGATGCGGCAGTTCCGAAAAAGCGGAAAAAACGGCAGCCTGTTGTGATCCCGCCCATGCCATTGTGGGGCAGAATACTCTGCGCGCTGTACTGGGCCGGCACTGCCGGCTTCCTGCTGTCACAGACAAATGTTGTGCTGGGGACCCTGACGTTCGGAGAAAAAGAAGTGGCGGGCGGACACTGGGTCCTGTGCGGCCTTTGGGCGGCAGTGCTCTTTTCGGCAGTCCTGAGTCTGGCCGTTCTCCGCCCGTCCAGACTGCGTCATGCGCTCAGAAAGAAGCGCAGGAAAAAGAGAAGACTGCGCTGGTACCACATCCCGCTGATGCTGCTGCTGGATGTCTATGTATTCCTCATTATTGAGTATGTGAACAATGAGAAGTTCCTGGAGATGGAATGGTACTATATGCTGCTGAATGTGGCAGGCATACTGATCATCCATATCCTGGTTCTGCTGCTGCTGAATTCCCTGAAGATTTCCATGATGGTGATTCTGACAGTCTGGTCTGTCTTTGCAGTGGCTTTTTATCTGGTGTATTCCTTCCGGGGGGAGCCGCTGCAGCTGATTGATATCCTGAGTGTGGGGACAGCCCTGCAGGTGGCGGGAAATTACAAGCCGGTCATCACGCGGGCAATCGTGACAGATGTTGTGGGACTCCTGTGTCTGGCACCGCTCATCGTACAGGGACGGGATGCCTGTCTGGCAAAAAAACGGGTCGGAAAAGTGCTGATCCGGGTTATCCTGATTGCCCTGCTCATCGGGGGCAGGTATTTTTACCTGAACGTGGGCTGGAACGGAGGCGTGGGAATCCTGACGGATCTGTTTGCGCCTATTAAGACCTATCGGAAATACGGGACTACTGTCGGATTTTTCTGTGTAGCCAAATACATGCGGCTCACACCGCCGGAGGGTTATTCTGCGGGAAATACGGAGGCAATTGCAGAAGCTGCCGCCGGAGAGGAAACGCCGAATACCGCGACGGATGTCAAACCCGTCAATATCATAGCGATCATGAATGAATCCTGGGCGGATTACCGCATGGTCGGCAATCTGCAGACCAACCGGGAGATCATGCCATACTATGACTCTCTGAAGGAAAACACTATTAAAGGACATACGCTGGTGTGCATCCGCGGAGGAGGCACCGCAAAAACAGAGTATGAATTCCTGACCGGTAATTCCGTGAAGCGGTTCCCCGGAATGGTACCGTATGTCAGCTATTTCCTTCATGACCAGTATTCTCTCGTGACGACACTGGAGGCACAGGGCTATGAAAGCGCCGCCATGCATCCTTATAAGGCAAGCAACTGGAAAAGACCGCAGGCCTACCGGCTGCTGAATTTCGATCATTTTTATTCGGAAGCGGATTTTGACGAGGACGTCAAGAGGATCCGGAGCTTTGTGAGTGACCAGGGGAATTATGAGACTATCGTGAAAATGATTGAGGAGAGAGACGCTTCCGACCCGCCGTTTTTCCTGTTTGACATCACGATGCAGAACCACGGCGGTTACAAAAAGAAATCATTTACCGGCGACATTACAGTGGAGGGATATACGAACGACGAGGTGAACCGGTACCTCTCTCTTATGCATGAGACGGATAAGGCGCTGGAATATCTGATCGAGCACTTTAAGCAGGTAGAGGAACCAACCCTGATCGTGGTTTTCGGAGATCATTATCCGACCCTGCCGGACGAATTCACAGAGAAGATTTCGGGGAAAAAATATGAAGACCTGACGCTGACAGAGCAGATGAACTATTTTGCGACCCCGTTTCTGATCTGGGCCAATTACGATATTCCGGAAGCGGAGAATGTGACTACCAGCGTGAATTACCTGGGAACGCTCATGCTGGAACAGACCGGGCTGGAGATGCCTCACTATAATTACTACCTGAAGGATCTGATGGAAGAAATGCCTGCCCTGAATCATCTGGGCTATATGGATGCCGACGGCGCATATCATTCCTGGAAAAAGGCCGATGACTTCTACAAAGATCTGGAATGGGAGTATGAATGCCTGCAGTATAATGAACTCGCGGAGGACAGAAAGCGGGCAGACTGGTTTTTCAGTCTTGAATAATTGCATCGGCATATCCTTCATGCTATAATCAACCTCTGAGATGAGAGAATACGCAAGTATTCTGTTACTGCGGATACCACAATAGTCAGGAGACGGAGACAGTTCATGATAGCAGCGAATAACGTGACACTGCGTGTCGGAAAAAAAGCACTGTTCGAAAACGTTAATATCAAATTCACGGAAGGAAACTGCTACGGTGTGATCGGCGCGAACGGCGCCGGAAAATCCACGTTTCTGAAAATTCTTTCCGGACAGCTCGAGCCGACGAACGGCGATGTGTACATCACACCGGGAGAGCGTCTGTCTTTTCTGGAACAGGACCATTTTAAATATGATGATTATACGGTACTGGATACGGTCATAATGGGAAATCCGCGGCTGTATGAGGTCCGTCAGGAGAAGGACGCCCTTTATATGAAGGAAGACTTCACTGACGAGGATGGAATCCGGGCCAGTGAGCTGGAGGCCGAGTTCGCGGAGATGAACGGCTGGGATGCCGAGACAGATGCAGAAACGCTGCTGAACGGCCTGGGGATCGAGCCGGAGTTTCACTATGCCGTCATGGGAACACTGGACGGCCCCCAGAAGGTAAAAGTCCTGCTGGCCAGAGCCCTGTTTGGCAATCCGGACATCCTGCTTCTGGATGAGCCGACAAACCATCTGGACCTGGATGCCATTGACTGGCTGGAGGAATTCCTGATCAACTTTGACAATACGGTTATCGTTGTGTCCCATGACCGCTATTTCCTGAACAAGGTCTGTACGCAGATTGCCGACATTGATTACGGCAAGATCCAGCTCTATGCCGGAAACTATGATTTCTGGTTTGAGTCAAGCACGCTGCTGATGAAACAGCGCAAGGAAGCCAACAAGAAAAAAGAAGAGAAAATCAAAGAACTGCAGGAGTTCATTTCCCGGTTTGCCGCAAACGCGTCCAAATCAAAGCAGGCCACTTCCCGCAAACGCGCCCTTGAAAAAATTGAGCTGGATGATATCAAGCCGTCCAGCCGGAAGTATCCGTATATCGATTTCCGGCCCAACAGGGAGATCGGAAACGAGGTCCTGGAGGTTCATAACCTGTCAAAGACGATTGACGGCGTGAAGGTGCTGGATGATATATCATTTACGCTCCGAAGAGAAGACAAGGTCGCTTTTGTGGGCTCGAATGAGCAGGCTTCTTCCGAACTGTTCAGGATTATAGCCGGTGTGGATGAGCCTGATGAAGGCTATTACAAATGGGGCATAACAACGACGCAGGCGTACTTCCCGAAAGACTACAATGATGAGTTTGATTCTGACCTGACCATAGCAGAATGGCTGACCCAGTATTCAGAGATCAAGGATACTACCTATGTCCGCGGATTCCTGGGACGGATGCTGTTTGCAGGCGAGGACGGGGTAAAGAGGGTGCGCGTGCTGTCGGGAGGAGAGAAGGTGCGCTGCCTTCTCTCAAAGATGATGATTTCCGGCGCCAATGTGCTCATCCTGGACCAGCCGACCAACCATCTTGATATGGAATCAATCACGGCCCTGAATAACGGACTGATCAAATTCCCGGGCGTGGAGCTGTTTACCTGTCACGATCATCAGTTCGTTCAGACGACGGCCAACCGCATCATGGAGATTACGCCGGACGGGAAACTGATCGACAAGATTACGACGTATGATG
Organism: uncultured Lachnospiraceae bacterium; assembly: GCA_902795835.1. Next base: position 3,797 of record CADBNA010000018.1, read on the forward strand.
AGTATCTGGCATCGGATGAGGCGGCCAGAAAGAGACACGTCTACCACCTGACGGAAGAGGATAACTGATGAGAGAACCGAAACTTGTAATCATGGCTGCCGGCATGGGCAGCAGATACGGCGGACTGAAGCAGATGGACCCCATGGACGACAGAGGGCATCTGATCATAGACTATTCTGTCTATGACGCGGTACAGGCCGGCTTCCGGGAGGTCATCTTTGTGATCCGGGAAGAAAACAGGGAGGCCTTTGAAGAGACGATCGGCCGGAGAATCAGCAGTAAGGTGCGCGTCCGGTATGCGTATCAGAAGCTGGATGACATTCCCTCCGGATTTGCAGTGCCGGACGGCAGACAGAAGCCGTGGGGTACCGGCCATGCAATACTGGCCTGCCGGCATGCCCTGGAAGGAGCTCCTTTTGCGGTCATCAATGCAGATGATTTTTACGGGCGGGACGCCTTCCGCAAAATCTATGCCTTTCTGAAGGAAAATGAGGATGACGTCAGGTATCACTGGTGCATGGCCGGATACTATCTGCGCAACACCGTGACAGAAAACGGGTCGGTTGCCAGAGGCGTGTGCCGTGTGGGAGAGGACGGCAATCTTCAGGAAATCACGGAACGCACCCGGATTGAGGTGCGGCCGGAAGGAATCGCCTGGACCGGGGATGGCGGCGATACCTGGACGCATCTGCCGGATGATACGCCTGTCTCCATGAATTTCTGGGGATTTTCCGGCAGCATGATTGATGAGCTGACTGCCCGCTTCCCGGCATTTCTGGAAAAAGGCCTGCGGGAGAATCCTCTGAAATGCGAGTTTTTCATCCCGACCGTTGTAGAGGAGGCCCTGAAGGAAGATAAGGCGGATGTGCAGGTGCTCCGGACGTCAGACGCGTGGTATGGCGTCACATACAGAGAAGACAGAGAACGGGTCGTGTCAGCCCTGAAAAGAATGACAGATGAGGGCACCTATCCTGCCGGACTGCTCGGCTGAGCCGGAAGGCAGGAGCTAAACAGAGGATTTGACGAATGAAAAAGATGAAAGAGCTGCTGCTGCCGGCCTGTATACTGATTGCCTGCGTGCCGGCAGCTCTGCTTTTACTCGGGCCCGGCGATGCCGCGGCCTTTCTGCGCTGGTATGCCGGAATCCTGGCTCTGGGAATCGGGTTTTATCCCGCTTCCATTCTCGTCTTTCAGAGATTCCGCGACCGGGGCTGGCTGTTTTCCAAGGTGCTTGGCCTGGCCTTTGGTGGCTATGTAATGTGGGCACTTAGCTGCTTCGGCGTTCTGGCTTTTACAAACCGCCGTGCGGTTGTCGTGACGCTGATTCTGGCCGGCCTGTGCTGGTCATTTTTCCTGGGAAAGAGTGCCAGGGAGACGCCGGATTACGTGTCAATTCTCCGGGAAGAGGCCGTATTTGCCGTGGTATTTCTCCTGCTGACCTACATCTCGGGCTTCCGCCCCGAAGCATATGGGACCGAGAAATTCATGGACTACGGCTTCCTGGCATCTATGACGAGGAGCGTGGAACTGCCGCCGCTGGATATATGGTACGGCACAGACAGACTGAACTACTATTATGGAGGACAGTATTACGCGGCATATCTGTCCAGAATTACCTGGGTGCCGGCTTCACAGGCATACAATCTGATGAGAATGATGATCGGAGCGTTTGCCTTTGTGCTGCCGTACTCACTGGTTCACCAGATGCTCAGGGAGTTTCTGGATTCTGAGGGAAAACGGAAGAGGGGCAGGAAGTCATTCGCGTGGAAACATCGCAGAGGCATGACGGAAGCCGGAGGAATTGCTGCCGGAACCGCGGTGGCGTTTGCCGGAAATGTTCACTATGTTCTGTATGGATTATTCGGAAAACTGCTGCGGCTTTCCGGCTATGAAGACTACTGGTTCCCGTCTTCCACCCGTTATATCGGGCACAATCCGCTGACGGACGACCAGTGCATTCATGAGTTCCCCAGTTATTCCATTGTGCTTGGAGACCTGCATGCGCACATGGTCAATATCATCTTTGTGCTGACGGTGCTGGCGGTTCTGTATGCCTGGCTGATGGAGGTGCGGTCCCGGTACAGAGAGCAGCTCAGACGGCAGCAGATACTGGAGGAAGAGCAGCGGCACCGTCCGAAGAAATATGAAAAGCAGTCCCGGTTTTCTGTTGTCATGCATTTTGTCGGCGAAAACCTGTGGGAGCCCCGTCTGTTTCTGGCGGCGTTTCTGACCGGTTTATTCCGGTGGACCAATTACTGGGATTATGTGATCTATCTTACGGTGGCCCTGATCTGTATATTATTTGACGCTTTTTACACCCAGTGGGGCAAGCCTGCCGGGGCAGTCGGCTCGGTGGTGATCCATACGCTTCTGTTTGTCGGAGTGAGTTCGGCCGCGTCTGCTCCGTTTATGATGACGTTCTTTATGATGGTTTCCGGCACGGCGCTGTCATCTCACCATTCAGCGCTGTATCAGCTGCTGATTCTGTGGGGACTGCCGGCAGGCGTACTTTTTATTCTGACGCCCGTGGTTCTGGCTGTCTGCGGCCGCCGCAAGCGGGAGCAGAAAGATGTGCTGTTTTTCCACGGCGCGGAGCTGCAGGATTTCTGGGCTCTGATCCTGGGATTCTGCGCGCTTGGGCTGGTACTGATTCCGGAAGTGGTTTACGTAAAGGATATTTACGGAAACGGGTATTCCCGCTCGAACACCATGTTCAAGCTGACCTACCAGGCATGGATCATGTTTGGCATTCTGATGGGATACGCGTTTGCCCGCCTTTTTGCGGCGCTTCCGGTAAAGACATATGCGCAGATGACAGACGGAAAGATCAGGGAAAAGACCGGCGGCATGTTACGCCGCATTCTGACGGGATGCCTGATTGCCGTTTTTGTTCTGACCTGCGGATATTTTCCTTATGCGGTCAGCTGCTGGTTCGGGAATGTTTTTGACCACAGCCGGTATCAGGGTCTGAGTGCTGCGGCTTTCCTTGACGGTGCTTTTCCGGAAGATGCGGCTGCCATCCGCTGGTTGAATCAGGAGGTGGAGTTTCAGCCCATTATTCTGGAAGCATACGGAGACAGCTATTCCGACAGCTGCGTTGTTTCCGCAATGACAGGGCTTCCCACGCTGGAAGGCTGGTATGTCCATGAGTGGCTCTGGAGAGGGGATACGGACAGCCTCAACAGGAGACAGGAGGACATTGACTTTATCTACACTTCAGACGATGAAGAGGCAGTGCGCAGGATGCTGTACCGATATGATGTCAGCTACATCTATGTGGGAAGCAATGAGCGTGCCGCCTATCCGGATCTGAACCACAGGACGCTGCAGGGCATGGGAGATATTGTGTTTGAAGACGGCAACACCTATATTGTTGCGGTGGGGCGCCAGTAAGTTCTTTTCAGTGCCGCAGATAATGAAACGGAGGAACACAGATCGTGAAAGTCACACGGGCAAAGACGGCCGGCTTCTGCTTCGGGGTCAGACGGGCTGTAGATGAGGTGAACAGGCAGATTGCGTCCGGAGAAAAACCGGTCTATACATTCGGACCGATTATTCACAATGAACAGGTGGTCGGTGAACTGGCAGAGAAAGGCGTGCGGGTGATCGGAAGCGAGGAGGACCTGAAGGGGATCAGCTCCGGAACGATCATCATCCGTTCACACGGTGTTTCCCGGGAGCAGCAGATGCGTATTGAAGCCGCCGGGGCGAAGGTGGTCGATGCGACATGTCCTTTTGTGAAGAAAATTCACCGGATAGTCAGGGAGGCCGGCCAGGCGGGAAAGACTGTCGTGATTGCAGGCGACCCGGAGCATCCGGAAGTAAAAGGAATCTGCGGATGGGCCGGGGGCCCCTGTTATGTTGTGCGGAATGCGGCTGAACTGGCTGCGCTGCGGCTCCCGGAGGACGCAAAGGCCGTGCTGGTAGCCCAGACAACATTTAACGCAGGGAAATTTGAAGATATTGTTGAAATTTTTAAAAAAACGTATTATTATGATACCATCATAAATACGGTCTGCAGTGCTACTGACGAACGGCAGGCCGAGGCGCGCCGGATTGCGCGCCAGGTAGATGCTATGATTGTCATTGGTGGCAGACATAGTTCGAATACCCGCAAGCTGTATGAAATATGCAGCTGCGAATGCAAGAATACTTACTTTATAGAGACACTCGTTGATTTGGACTTTCAGCCTTTTCAATCATTTTCTCACGTAGGTATTACGGCAGGGGCATCTACGCCAAATAGTATAATTGAGGAGGTTCAAGAAACATGTCAGAAGAAATGACTTTTGAGGAATTGCTGGAAAACGAGCCTAAAATGACCGTGCGGAGCGGTGAGGTCGTGGAAGGTACCGTGATTGCAGTCAAGCCCGATCAGATCATTCTGAATATCGGGACGAAAGCGGATGGTATCCTCACAAGAAATGAGTATTCCAATGATTCTTCTCTCGATCTGACAACAGTTGCCAAAGAAGGCGACAAAATGGAAGTCAAGGTTCTGAAGGTTAATGACGGCGAGGGACAGGTTCTCCTTACATATAAACGTCTTGCAGCTGAGAAGGGCAACAAGAGGCTGGAAGAGGCCTTTGAAAACCATGAGGTTCTGACGGCAAAGGTTGTCCGCGTCCTGAATGGCGGTCTGAGCGTCAATGTTGACGGCGCACGTGTCTTTATTCCGGCCAGCCTGGTTTCTGACAATTTTGAAAAAGACCTGAACAAGTATCTTGATCAGGATATCGAGTTTGTCATCATCGAGTTCAATCCCCGCAGAAGACGGATTATCGGTGACCGCAAGCAGCTGATCATTGAGCAGAAGAAAGCAGCACAGGAAGAGCTCTTTGCCCGTATCCAGAGCGGCGACATCGTTGACGGTTTTGTCAAGAACATCACTGATTTCGGTGCATTCATTGATCTGGGCGGCGCAGACGGCCTGCTGCATATCTCTGAGATGTCATGGGGCCGCGTTGACAATCCGAGGTCCATCCTGAAGGTTGGCGAGGCTGTACGGGCTTTGATTAAGGAGATCAAGGGCGACCGCATCGCGCTGAGCCTGAAGTTTGAGGACCAGAATCCGTGGATCGATGCTGATGAGAAGTATGCTGTAGGCACGGTGGTGGAAGGCCGTGTAGCCCGTATGACGGATTTCGGCGCTTTTGTGGAGCTGGAGCCCGGTGTGGATGCGCTGCTGCATGTTTCCCAGATCTCCCGGTCTCACGTGGAGAAGCCGTCGGATGTGCTGAGTGTCGGACAGATTGTGACTGCCAAGGTAGTTGACTTCAACGGCGCCGATCACAAGATTTCCCTGAGCATGAAGGCTCTGGAGAATGATATGCCTGCCGAAGAGTATTACGACGAAGCGCCTGCAGAAGAGGGCGAGACTGAGGCAGAGGCTCCTGCTGAGGAGTACAGCGAAGAGGAGTAAGGACGGAAGTCCGGACCCTGCAGTTTGGAGATTAATGAAGGATCCGCTTAGGCGGATCCTTTTTAATGTCCTGCGCGGGTTCAGGACGTTCGGCGTCATAATACTCATATGAATGTCTGCAGCATTGCCCGGGCATACGCATGCATCTGCTCCGGACCCGGCGGATTATCCTGATCGAGTCGGAACCAGAGTGTCCTGTCATCATAGGAACGACGGAAGACAGGCGTTATGATTTCTGCGGGCTGAGGCAGAAAAAGGCCGGACGCCTTCTGGTAGCAGGTCGCGGCTGTCGCCCTGGTGCGGTGTCCCCGGTCTACAAAGGCTGCCACACTTTTGTGGATCGCCTGGTCTTCTGCAGGGAGATAATAGTAATTTTTGTAGTCCGGAAAGAAATGAAGCAGTACCCCCTGCCTGCAGACCGGCAGCAGGAGAGCAGATCCGGCATCTTTATCCGCCTGCAGCCGGCACAGATCAGAAGACAGGTTCAGGGATACCGGAAGAGGTTTTGAAAGGCTGAGGCGGATTTCGGCGGCACCTTCCGCGGGAACGGTTCTCCCGGCCTGAAATTCTCCCTCAAACAGTCCGCGCAGAGCAAGCAGGGGCAGAATTCCCGCAAGCCCAAGCAGGTCGTCGTGATTGTGGAGCAGGAGGAGGCGCAGACCGGAGGGAGAGACGGTGCGCAGATAATCCTGATACACGCCGATCAGCTCTGCCCCGCTCATCGTGTCCATGCGGTTCAGACCGACGCAGTTCTCGGCATCTTTCTGCTTCAGGGAGGAAAGGCCGAGGATTTTTCTATAGGGACGAAGCAGCCGGTACAGGTCCAGGCTCTGCAGGCTGCCGTCCGGGCAGGCCATGCCGTAAAAGGCATATTTGCTGCGCAGATAGGGCAGATCGAAGGAGTCTCCGTTGTAATGCACGAGGACCTCTGCACCTGTCACGGACAGAAAGTCATCAAAGGCGCGAAGAAGCGCAGGCTCCTCGGACGGCTTTTGGGCAAGCCACTGACGAAGCGTCCACTGACCGCGGATAAATCCAACCGCGCCGATCAGATACAGATGGGACCTGCGGGGCGAAAGACCGGTGGTTTCAATGTCGAAAAGGACCGTATTTGTCCCCTCCAGCCAGGGGACGGCTGTGCGGACAAGGGAATCCTGAATTGTTTCCGATTGTGTTATCATGGCATCTATTATAACATAGAGAATACACTTTGACACGTAAAGCTGTTCATGATAAAATAGCGA
>CADBNA010000019.1 GCA_902795835.1 uncultured Lachnospiraceae bacterium
AAACACTCACGTCTTCTCCACAATCAACCCGCTCCTGTACGCCCGCAGCAGTTCCCGGAGCTCCAGGATCCGCTCCTCCAGCTCCTTCCCGCTGTCCGTATCCGCCACCCGCAGGCGGTGCGGGGCGTTCATGATCATAATGCGGTCGGAATGAATGTCCGTCTCTTTGCGGATCGCGTCTTCCATTGAAGTAAAGGGCTTGTGGGCCACCAGCATCATGCCCCAGGAATTAAAAATGAGCGTATAGCCGGCAATCCCCGTGGTAGACTGATAAGCGCGGGAGAAGCCGCCGTCGATGACCAGCACCTTGCCGCCGCATTTGACCGGGCTCTCGCCGGAGCTCTGTTTTACGGGCACATGGCCATTGACGATATGGGCATCGTCTCCCAGGCCGAACTCCCGCAGGACACGGTTCATGACTTTCTCGTCTTCCAGCAGTTTGTAATAGGGATTCTTGTGCTCGGCATGCGTCTCTTTTTCCGCCAGGAAATAGCGCTCGTATGTCGCCATCTTATCCTTGCCGAACAGCGGGGACTCCGGACTGCTCCAGATATACCAGAGAATGTCCCTCCCCTTTTCTCTCTCCGCCTCGTCGACGGCAAAGAATGCCTTTCGCACATATTTCTCCAGTTCGTCATACAGGGCTTTGCCGCTGTATTTCTTCCCGTAGACGTTGACCTTCAGGAACTCTCCCTTTTCATCCAGCGGTACACAGCCGTGGTACATCAGGTTGTTATTGACCACCTTGTAGAGACTGCCCTTGTTCAGCAGGAAATTCATGTGCAGACGCAGCTTCTGGCAGTGCATGAAGGCCGCCTGCAGCCGCTCCATCACATCCTGCTCTTCCCGGGACAGCCGGTACGGATTTTCGGGATCAATCGTCGGGAAATTCGTGTCAAGAAGCTTATAGCGCTTCCCGTCCAGATCAATCTCTCCTGTCTTATAATCGACCCGGTCGAGGAGCAGCCGGTTCTCCATATGGAAGGTTTTCCGTCTGCGGATCAGCTGTCCCTCCAGCTTGAACTGTATGATGGAGATTGCCTTGTGAATGCGCATGTTGAGGTCCGCTTCCGCCTTGGAGTAGTCCCGCTCTCCCTTGACCTTGAACAGCTCGCAGGGATCATCGCCGTACACCCGGAGCGCAAATGTCGCCAGCGGCAGCATATTGATGCCGTAGCCGTCCTCCAGAATGTCCAGATTGCCGTAACGGGCGGAAAAACGGATGACCGTCGCGATGCAGACCGGAGATCCCGCCGCGGCTCCCATCCAGACGACATCGTGATTGCCCCAGCAGACATCCACCGCGTGATACTGCAGCAGGCGGTCCATGATCCGGTCCGGACTCGGGCCCCTGTCATAGATATCGCCGAGGATGTGGAGCCGGTCTACCACCATTACCTGGATCAGGTCGCAGAGGGCCGTAATAAACGGCTCGGCGCTCCCGATATCAATAATGGTATCCACAATGGTATTGTAATATGCTTCCTTGTCCAGAACCTCCGGCTTTTCCGTGATCAGTTCTTCTATCACATAGGAAAAATCTTTCGGAAGGGCCTTGCGCACCTTGGAGCGGGTGTATTTTGAAGAAGAATGCTTGCACACCTCGATCAGCCGGTACAGGGTGATCTTGTACCAGTCGGTGATATCCTTTTCCGTCTTCCGGATGAGATCCATCTTCTCCCGCGGATAATAGATCAGCGTCGCCAGCGTATTTTTGTCCGCCTCCGACAGTGTTCTCCCGAAAACCTCGTCGATTTTTTTCTTTACGGATCCGGAGCCGTTTTTCAGAACATGGGAAAACGCCTCATACTCTCCGTGAATATCCGTGATAAAATGCTCCGTGCCCTTTGGCAGGCTCAGGATCGACTGGAGGTTGATGATTTCCGTAGAAGCCTTGGCAATTGTCGGATAGAGTTCCGCCAGGCGCTGCAGATAGCGCAGCTCATAGTTCTTTTCCATACTATACCTCACATTCCAAAGTCAAACAGCGAGATCTGATTGGTTTCCGGAAGATCGCTTAAGATTCCCAGCCGGACAAGCGTATCGGATATGGCTTTTCCCACCTTTGCGCGTCTGCGGAAATCGTCCCGGGACAGGAATTCTCCGTCTCTGGCCGCAAGCACCACGCTGTCCGCAGCGACAGAGCCGAGTCCTTCAATGGAATCCAGGGACGGCATCAGAGCCCCGTCCAGGATCTGGAAGCGATGCGCCTGCGCGCGGTACAGATCGATCGGCAAAAATGAATAGCCGCGGGCATACATTTCCTGCACGACCCGCATATCCCGCATCTGCGCCTGTTCCTGCGCCGTCAGCGTATCTTTCCGGGACTCATACTCATCCATCAGTTCCTCCAGCCGCTGCCGGCCCATGCACATCTTCTCATAAGAAAACGCATCGGCGCGGATAGAGAAAAACGCGGCGTAATACGCCAGGGGCTCATAGACCTTGTACCAGGCAATCCGGTACGCCATCATGACATAGGCTACCGCATGGCCTTTCGGGAACATGTACTTGATCTTCTTGCAGGACCAGATATACCAGTCCGGCACCTGATGAGAGCGCATCTCCTTTTCCCACTCCGGCTTCAGGCCCTTGCCCTTCCGCACGGCTTCCATGATGGTGAAGGACAGCTCCGGCTCCAGCCCGCGGCTGATCAGATAGATCATGATATCATCCCGGCAGCAGATCGCCGTGCCCAGCGTGCACTTTCCCTCCTTGATCAGGGTCTCGGCATTGCCCAGCCACACATCGGTGCCGTGCGCCAGACCGGCAATCCGGGCCAGATCCGAGAAGTTGCGCGGCTGCGTATCTATCAGCATCTGCATAGCAAAATCCGTGCCAAATTCAGGGATCCCCAGACACCCCAGCGGCGTTCCCCGGATATCCGCGGGCGTCAGTCCCAGTGCCTCTGTTCCCAGGAAAAGGCTCATGACCTTCGGCTCGTCCATCGGGATCTCTCTCGGATCTTTTCCCGTGAAATCCTGCAGCACGCGGATCATGGTGGGGTCATCGTGTCCGAGAATATCCAGCTTCAGGAGGTTCGAATCAATGGAGTGATAATCAAAGTGTGTGCTGATGATGTCAGAATCCGGATCGTCTGCCGGATGCTGCACCGGGGTGAAGGCATTGATGTCTTCGCCGAGGGGCAGCACAATGATTCCCCCCGGATGCTGCCCGGTCGTCCGCCGGATGCCCACACAGCCCTGCACGATCCTGTCGATCTCGCAGGTCCGCCGGGGTTCTCCCTTTTCCTCATAATAGTTTTTCACAAACCCGAACGCCGTCTTGTCCGCAAGCGTGCCGATGGTGCCTGCTTTGAAAGTCTGCCCCGGGCCGAAGATCACTTCCGTATATTTATGTGCCTTGCTCTGGTACTCCCCGGAAAAATTCAGGTCAATGTCCGGCTCCTTGTTGCCTTTGAAACCGAGGAATGTTTCAAAGGGAATATTATAGCCCATTTTTTTCAGGGGCGCGCCGCACTGCGGACAGACCGCATCCGGCATGTCACAGCCGGCCTGGCCTTCTCCGGCATATTTCTGCACCAGTTCGGAGTCAAAATCCGCATAATGGCACTTTTCGCAGAGATAGTGCGGCGGCAGCGGATTCACTTCCGTGATGCCGGACATGGTAGCGGCCAGGGAAGAACCGACGGACCCGCGGGACCCGACCAGGTAACCGTCTTCGTTGCACTTCCAGACCAGCTTCTGGGCAATAATGTACATGACCGCATAGCCATTGGAAATGATGGAGTTCAGTTCCCTCTCCAGCCGTTTATCCACGATTTCCGGCAGCTGCTCTCCGTATATCTCATGCGCGCGGCGCAGGCAGATCTCGCGCAGTGTCTGATCAGAGTTCTCAATCACCGGCGGGAATTTTCCCTCACGGATAGGGCTGATCTTTTCCACCATGTCACAGATCTTCCTGGGATTGTCGATCACGACCTCCCGCGCCTTTTCCGGACCCAGATACGCGAATTCGGCCAGCATTTCCTCCGTTGTCCGCAGATACAGCGGCGCCTGGTTGTCGGCATCGTCAAATTTCTTTCCTTTCATGATGATCCGGCGGTAGATCTCGTCTTCCGGGTTCATAAAATGAACGTCGCAGGCTGCGACGACCGGCTTGCGGAACTGCTCTCCGAGACGGACAATCCTGCGGTTGAGTTCTCTCAGGTCCTCCTCGCTGTGTACAGTGTCATTCCGGTCATCCTCGATCATGAACGCATTGTTTCCGATGGGCTGGATCTCCAGGTAGTCATAAAACTCGGCCAGCGCGGCAATCTCCTCCTCCGGTGCGCCCCGCAGCAGAGCCTGAAACAGCTCGCCGGCTTCACAGGCCGACCCGATGATCAGGCCTTCCCTGTGTTCCATGAAAAAGCTCTTCGGCAGCTTCGGCTGACGGTGCACATATTTCAGGTGGGACTCTGACACACAGCGGTACAGATTCACCCGCCCGGTCTCATTCGCAGCCAGGATGATGGCATGGTGGCTCTTCAGCTTGCGCACGGCATTTCCGGAGAGCCGTCCCGCTTCATTGAGCTGATCCAGGTCCGTAATGCCCTGCGCCTTCAGCCGTTTCACAAACTCCGCAAAAATCTCCGCCGTACAGTATGCGTCGTCCACTGCGCGGTGATGGTTTTCCAGAGACACTCCCACAGCCTTTGCCACCGTATCCAGCTTGAACCGGGACAGGGACGGCAGCAGCAGCTGGGCCATGGCTACCGTATCCACCCAGGTGAAGCTTGCTTTAATTCCCTCCTCTTCACAGGCTTTGATGATAAAGCCCATGTCAAAATCCGCATTGTGCGCCGCCATGACAGCGCCGTCGCAAAACGCCAGGAAGGAGGGCAGGATCTCTGTGATCGTCGGCGCGTCCGCCACCATGCCGTCATGGATGCCCGTCAGCTGCTCGATCCGGTAAGGGATGGGTACCTGCGGGTTGACAAAGGTGGAAAAACGGTCCGTGATCCGGCCTTTCTCAATGCGCACCGCTCCGATCTCTATGATTTTGCAGGTGAGATTGGACAGGCCCGTGGTCTCAATGTCAAACACAACGAACGTATCATCCAGGCCCTGTCCGCGGCTGTGCGCGGCAATGCCCTTCAGGTCATCCACCAGATAGACTTCGCAGCCGTAGATCACCTTGAAGGGTGCGGATATCTTTTTCAGTTCTTCTTTTGTGACCTCCGGATGCTCCTTCTGGTATTGTTTCCGGAAGTCTCCGTCAATATCCTCCATTGTATGGTTGGCCTCCGGAAAGGCCTGCACGACGCCGTGATCCGTAATGGCAATAGCGGGATGCCCCCATTTATAGGCCTGCCTGACCAGTTTTGCGGCATCTGTGACGCCGTCCATATCACTCATTTTTGTATGGCAGTGCAGTTCCACGCGCTTTACCGGGGCGTCGTCATACCGGTTCTGCCGGAAGTCCGCCGCGCGCCGGATGCCGTGCACCCTGGATACGGTCAGTTCTTTTTCCCAGCTGTCCATCATGACGCTGCCGCATACCCGGACAAACTGTCCTTTCTTAAACAGCTTTTCCGCCTCCGGGATCTGGTCCCCGTCCACAAAAAGCTTTGCCTTGATGGTATCGGTGTCGTCCGTCACGGCAAAAATAACCATTCCCTTGCCGCTCTTGAGTTCCCGCACTTCACTGGAGATGATCTCTCCGCGGATGGTACACACACCGGAAGACTCATCGAGCGAGGCTATGTCCACGGCTTCCCCCTCAAAACTGCGTCCGTACAGCAGGCCGTCCGGATCTTCGGGGCTGAGCCTCCCGGTCCAGCCGCCCTGCTTTTTCTTCCGGCTGCCGGCGCCATCCCGGCTGTTTCTGCCTTTCTGGGTGCCGGCTGCGGCCGGGCTTCCGTTTTGCGGTATCTGTGCGGCCGCAGGGTGTTCCGGGGCTCCTTCCTGTGCTGCCGCGGCGGCATCTTCCTGCGGTCCGCCGTAAGGCGCCCGGCCGTCTGTCCGGAGATGCTTTGCCCGAAGGCAGACCGCTCTGGCGGCAGACTGCATCCGGCGGTCATTTTCCTCCAGTGTCTCTCTCCCGTTCATCTCATAGTATCCGGTCTCGATCCGGACATCCAGTCCGCATCTCTCATGGAATACCTTTTCCAGAAAAGCCGTCAGTTCCCTGGTTCTCTCGCGGGCAATGACGGAATTCTCCAGCTCCAGCCGAAGCGCATCCTTCTCCGGAAAGCTGATCTTTGCGGTGCGGAACAGGTAAAAGAGCAGCACATCCCGTTTTTTAAGCTCATACAGAATGCTCGGCCTGTATGCCTCCATCAGCCGTTCCGGCGTATACTGCACCGACAGACGGAAGCGTTCTTCCACGCAGATCTGAAGATCCGCATCCGAAAAAAGCTGGCGGTGCAGTTCTTCCTCCAGCTGGTCGACGTATTTCCTGTGAACCCACTGATGACCGGAAAGCCGGATATGCAGCACACGTCTCTGACGGTCTACCGATACCTGCGAAACGCGCATCAGGTCCATGAACTCTTCCAGTTCCCCGGTCAGCTCCAGTTCGGGAAAGACATCCTGTATTCTTTTGTCCGGTGCATCAGACATGCCGCAGCAGTTCCTCCCTCAGCGCGTCCAGCAGTTCCTCCTCCGGGACTTTGCGCAGAATTTCGCCTCCTGAGAGGAGCAGGCCGACGCCCTTTCCGCCGGCTATGCCGAAATCCGCCTCCCTGGCTTCACCCGGTCCGTTCACGACGCAGCCCATTACGGCTACTTTCAGGTCCAGCGGTATATCCTGAACCATTGTCTCCACCTGGTTGGCCAGAGAAATCAGGTCTATCTCCGTGCGTCCGCAGGTAGGACACGACACCACTTCCACCCCTCCGCTGCGAAGCCCCAGCGTTTTCAGGATGACGCGGGCCGCCTTTACCTCTTCCAGAGGATCCCCTGTCAGGGATACGCGGATCGTATCGCCGATTCCCTTTGAGAGGATGATGCCCAGTCCGACCGCAGACTTGATGGTTCCGGAATACAGCGTGCCGGCCTCCGTTATTCCTACATGGAGCGGATGGTCCGTCTTTTCCGCGATCAGCTCATGTGCCTTCGCGCACATCATGACATGGGAAGATTTTATGCTGATGACGAGATTGTCGTATCCCATGTCTTCTATGATGCCCACCTGCCTCAGGGCGCTTTCTACAAGGCCTTCTGCGGTCACGGATCCGTATTTTTCCAGAATGTCACTCTCCAGCGAGCCGCTGTTGACGCCGACGCGGATCGGGATATTCCGCTCACGGGCGGCATCCACCACGGCGCGCACGCGGTCCCGGCTGCCGATATTGCCGGGATTGATCCGGATCTTGTCGGCGCCGTTTTCAATCGCGGCAATGGCCAGACGGTAGTCAAAATGAATATCCGCCACCAGCGGAATCTCTATTCTGCTCTTAATCTCACGCAGAGCCCGGGCCGCCTCCATGCCGGGGACTGCACAGCGGATGATCTCGCATCCGGCGTCTGTCAGCTTCCGGATCTGGCTGACGGTTGCCTCTGTGTCCTCCGTCTTTGTATTGGTCATAGACTGGATCAGGATCGGATTGCCTCCGCCGATCACGCGGCTGCCGATCTGTACCGTACGGGTTTTCATGTTTTTTCTCCTGTTCTCAAATCATCTGCAGCGCCTGTAGGTACGGAACGTATACTCCGTGTCAAAGCAGGTCTGTTCTTCACTCTCATACGCCAGCTCCCATTCCGCGCTCGCGTCCAGATCGGGAAACCAGGTATCCGCCTGATAGCGCCAGGCCACCCGGGTCACATACACCGTATCACAGAGGGGAAGCAGCATGTTATATACCACTGCCCCGCCGATAACATATATCTCATCCGGCTCGTAACGCCCCAGTTCCTCCCGCAGTTCCTTCTCCGAATGAACAAACGTCACACCGGGACACCGCAGATCCCGGCTCCGGGTCAGGACAATATTCCTGCGGTTCGGAAGCGGCCGGCGGCTGATGCTGTCAAAGGTCTTCCGCCCCATGACGACAACATGTCCCTCCGTCTTCTCCCGGAAAAAGCGGAGATCCCCCGGGATACTGACCAGGACATTGCCCCGGTATCC
>CADBNA010000020.1 GCA_902795835.1 uncultured Lachnospiraceae bacterium
CGGCGCAGGCAACAACCCGATGGTCGGCATGACCGTCGCCGTCGCCGTATCGGTAGAGCAGGCCGCGAAGGAAGGGAAATTCTGAAAAAATTCAATATACCTGTCCGTATGGACCGGGGAGCACTGCAGCAGCGCAGGCGGTTGGTCATCATTTTCCGGAAGGAGTGATGGAAATGCCACTTACGATAACATTTCATGTGTTTGGAATAACCATAACTGTTAACGTAAAAAGCGACAACCGCCACCCGGCACGGTGACGGCTGTCAGACTGACAGTTGAAACTGAGGCCGACCGCTTGCCGCGGCGCTCCCTTTTGTTTACTTATTATAACGTTATTACGATTATCCTGTATAGAATTCAAAAGGAACGGTTCTCTT
The DNA here is from genome assembly GCA_902795835.1 of uncultured Lachnospiraceae bacterium. Next base: position 378 of record CADBNA010000020.1, read on the forward strand.
TGACTCCGGAATGATTGTGTCAGATCTGCGAAGACGGACTTGAATGTTGACAAAAGCGAAAGAAATGGTATACTGGAGTTACAAATGTAATATAGAAATACAAATGTAACGTTTATCATCCAGACACACTGTGCGGGAAAGGAAGGATATCCATGAAAACACTGATCACGGCCAGATTTGACAAAGCCTATACGGGGCTTCTCGAGACGATCACAAAAGACTATGAATTCGCCGGCTACGGCGTCACTGGCATTAAGATGCCGGTGGAAGAGATGAAGCAGAAAATCCGGGGCGTGGAGCTTCTGATTTCTGAATTTGAGGATATTACAAGAGAAGTCATTGAAGCCGCAGACAGCCTGAAAATAATTGTCTGCTGCCGCAATGAGGCTTTTGCGAGCATTGATATCGATGCTGCCACGGAAAAGGGGATTCCCGTCTTCCGCGCGGCAGGCCGGAATGCCATCGCCGTTGCCGAACACACGATTGCGCTCCTGATGTGCGTATCCAAAAATATTTCCCTGACAGACCACCTTCTTAAATACACAGACCAGCTGACCGGCGTGGAATACAATGACAAAGGCGGCAAAAGAGCGGAAACCATGTCTGAGTGGTCGATGGATCCGGACGCTCCCTTTGCCCTGTATGGCGGAGGACCGGAGATGTTTGGCAAGACATTCGGGCAGATCGGCTTTGGCATGATCGGAAGGGAAGTCGCGAAGCGCGCCGATGCTCTGGGCATGAAGCTGCTCATCTTTGACCCGTATGTGGAACAGGCGGACATGGACTATGTGCACGGCACCAAGGCCGATCTGGAAACAGTAATGAAGGAGTCGGATTTCATCAGCGTCAACTGCAATGTAACGCCGCAGACGGTCGGGCTTGTCAGCCGGGAGATGATTGCCCTCATGAAGCCTACGGCATATTTTGTCAATACGGCACGGGCAAAGGTTCTGGATTATGACGCGCTTTACGATGCGCTCAGTGAAAAGCGCATTGCAGGCGCCGGGCTGGATGTCTATCCGGTAGAGCCGATCCCCGCAGGCAATAAATTCCTGGGTCTCCGCAATGTTGTGCTTACTCCGCATCTGGCAGGTTCAGCCAGAGACATCGTCGGTCACCAGATCGATATTACCCTGCACGACGTAAAGACACTCCTGGAGGGCGGCATGCCGAGATTCCTCTGCAATCCGTCTGTATTAAAGAAATAAGAAGAGGCCTGTCATTTGTCAGAAGGAGAACGTGCTATGAATTACTCCATCGCTGTTGACATTGGAACGACTACCGTCAAGGCCATTCTGTTCGGGGAAGGATGTACCGTAAAGGCCGAGGCTTCCAGGGAATATACGACCAGCCATCCGAAACCGTCATGGGCCGAGCAGGATCCGGAGGCCTGGTGGCAGGGGACCGTAGAGTGCATTCAGAAACTTCTGAAAACCAGTCAGGCGGATCCGGAGGATATCCGGGTAATATCCGTGAGCTCCCAGGCGCCCGCGGTTCTGCCGGTAGACAGAAGCGGCCGTGCGCTCCGCCCGGCCCTGATCTGGATGGACCGCAGAAGCACAGAAGAGCATGAGATCCTGAAGGAAAAACTGGGGGAAAGACATGTCTTTGACCTGACCGGAAACCGCCTGGACACCTATTTTACACTGACAGAGCTGATGTGGTGTATCCGGCATGAACCGGAGATCATGGCCCGGTGCCACAAGGTGCTGCAGGTCAACGGCTATGTGAATATGAAGCTGACCGGCGTCTTTTCCATCGATATCAGCCACGCGACACTGACGCAGTACTTTGATGTGCATAAAGAGTGCTGGAGTGATGAGCTGCTGAATGCCGCAGGGGCTGACCGCGCATGGATGCCGGAGGTATACCAGTGCATGGATGTTCTGGGAAGTGTGACGAAAGAGACGGCTGCGCTTACCGGGCTGTCAGAAAAAACAGTGGTGCTGGCAGGAGCCGTGGACGCAACGGCAGCCGCCCTGGAGATCGGAATTAACAGAGGAGGCAAGGTCGCGGAAGTGACCGGGACCAGTTCCCTCGTCCTGGTAGGCTTTGACGA
>CADBNA010000021.1 GCA_902795835.1 uncultured Lachnospiraceae bacterium
CGCTTACTATGATCAGCTCCGCCTGCAGCTCCGCTTCAAGTCGACGCCGTACATTCTCAAGACCGATATGCTTATTTCCCGTCCGCATGAGCTCTGTCGGACCAAACCCGACCCCGTCATCTTCCACGATAATCTCCGCCCCCTCTGCGGCTATGCGGCTTTTTATCGTAATCGTTCCGCCTCCGGTCTTACGGCGAATGCCGTGCTTCACGGCATTTTCCACGAGAGGCTGCACCGTGAGGAACGGGATCATAAATCCGGTATCCGCAAGCTCATAGCTCACCTTCAGCTTGTCACCAAAGCGGAGCCCCTCGAGCGCCAGATAATTCCGGATGTGGTCGAGTTCCGTCTCCATGGGTACAAGTCCGCCGGCATCCAGCACTGAGAAGCTGCCCTCGAGATACTTTTTCAGGGCATTTGCCGCCCTGCTTGCCTTCGCGGCATCCTCTGCGCACAGAGCATAGATCGAGTTGATGCAGTTAAACAGAAAATGGGGCTTGATCTCGCTCTCCATCACAGCCAGCCGGCTCAGCTGCATTTCCCGCCAGACCTGCGCCTCATGTGCTTCATTTCTCAGTATATAGAGCAACAGTACGGAAGCGGTAACGCCGATGTAATGCATGTCAATCCCGCCGCAAAGGTAATAAATCACGGCACCGATAAAAGGCAGGAGCACGTGCATGAAATACAGCTGTGCATTGCGGCGCCCGAGCTTCCTGCGGTTCCGGAGCACCACACACAGGTCGATCCAGAAGACGGCGTTCCCAAAAATCTGCCCTGTAAAATGACATGCGCGGCTGTCAGACAGTATACCGGGAAGACTCTCCCGGAATACTGTCACACAGATCCAGTAGACGATACCTGCAAGACAAAGCAGCCAGGAAATCTTGAGAACAGGAGACATTGTCCTGATATGCCGCCGCGAAGGCCTGACCAGTATATGGAGCATCGAGGAGTAAGTACCGATTGCCAAATAGAAGAAAATGAATTCCGCCATCTGACAGAAAATGGCGGCTTCCGAACCGGAAAGAATCAGGAGCCGAATGGCTCCGAGCCCCATCATCGCTAAACACTGTATAACAAGAATTTCAAAACAAAACCCGCTCAGATCATCCGGCGTACGGTTTTTCCTGCGGCAGCCTACCAGGATCGGCATCAGAATGAAAAGCGAGTACAGGCGCAGGATTCCGTTTATCTGGTCCATATCTCACTCCTCCTTTCCTGAGCAGACGGGGTAAAACAGGGACAAAAGACAGGGGACGGTTCTCTGTCTTTGGAGTTCAAAGATGGTGTCTGAGGTTATGGTTCTGCTCCAAAGACAGAGAACCGTCCCCTGTCTTTCTCTGTCCTTACCCCGCCATGCACCCGGCCAGCAGATACACAAGCGGTGAATTCCAGTAGATTGCCACTTCGTTGGTGCTGTAGCTCTGGTCGCTGTCGGCATAGCAGAGCGCCGGGGCGCGTCCCGCAAGGACCGCGGCGGCATACGGATCTTCGAGCGAGCCGTCCGGACCTCCGGCGAGCATGCCGGGGACAGCCTTTCCCACTGCCTGCGACGGCCTGTGATGCGGATGCTCCACCTGAACTGTTCCGAACCCGGTCACGAAACAGTATCCGGTGGCATTTGCGCCGAGCAGATAGGACAGCTGCCTGTCCGCGGCTGCCCCGTAGCGGGGATCTCCCGTCAGGCGCTCCGCCATGAGGCAGAGCATGCCGTTATTCGCAACGGTCATGTTGGAGCCCCACGGATACTCCGTGCCGAGTGCCACGCCGAAGCCGTCCTGATCCGATGCGCCACAGATCCTCTCTGCTTCCACCAGTAGTGCTTCCCGTGCCCGCGGGGCAAATGTCGACGCGGCCTCCGACGGCACCGATCCGGTTTTCTCTCCGGACAGCGAGACATCTCCAGCTGCGTCAGCCCCCTTCACCAGGTCATAGAGCGCATAGCCGCTGATATCAGCCCAGCCGAAACCCGGACCGTCGTCGCGGAACCGCCTGTCCACAACCGCCTCCGTTCCGGGTTCTCCGGCAAGGAACAGCTCCGCCGCTGCCCAGAATACTTCGTCACCGGTTTC
>CADBNA010000022.1 GCA_902795835.1 uncultured Lachnospiraceae bacterium
CGTGCCGTAAGCGCCGGCCGCGGCAAACTGCCAGCTGTCCGTCCCGGGAATGTCACAGGAAAAATCATGCCCGTCATGCTTGATCACCGCCACTCGAAGACCGCGCCCTGTCAGGTGCCTCACAAGGCGGACTATGAGCGTTGTCTTGCCGGAATTCTTCAGACCGCAGACGGCGGCTACGGGACACTGTGGTGATATTCTTCTGCGTTTTTCTCTAGCAGGCACGTTTTCTCTCCTGTTCCGCTCTATGATCTGTTCATTCTGCCGGGCTTTTTCTCAAAGCATCACAACCTGCACTTCTTCTCCGGCCTCCAGCGCGCCGCTCCCGGCAGGGATTTCAGCCATACAGTTGCACCGGCACATGGAGCTGAGAATTCCGGAATCATTGGATCCGTCCGTGAGGCGGACGGTATGTCCCTTTACCCTTGCCCGGACGAATCGCCGCACCGGGCTCTTTTTGCCAAAGTCTCCGGCAAGTCTGGCCCTGCGACGCACCAGCTGCAGATCTTCCCTGCCCGTCATGAATGCCAGCACCGGTCTGACCAGCAGATGCAGATTGGCTATGGCACCATATGGATTTCCCGACAGGCAGATCAGAAGCCGGTTCCTGTATCTGCCGCACAATGTCGGCATGCCCGGCTTGATATCGACGCCCCAGAAGAGCTGCCGCACCTGCAGGATGCGGAAAACATCATGCAGGATATCTTTTTTTCCTACAGACACACCGCCTGTCGTGATAACCAGATCAGCCATCTCGATCCGGCCTGCAATCCAGGCCGCTGCCCGCTCCGGGTCATCGCCCATCAACGTGCTGTCCGCGACCTCTGTATCCCAGGCCTCCAGCTGTGCGAGAAGCATGTGCAGATTCGAGTCATAGATCTGTCCGGGGCGAAGCTCTGTGCCGGGCTCTGTGATCTCATCGCCCGTGGACATCACCAGCACCCGGGGGCGGCGGCAGATGCGCACAGACGTCCGGTTCAGGCCGGCCAGCACACCGGCTTCCACCGGTCCGATCCGGTCACCCGGCTCGAACAGCAGATCATCCTTTTTATAGTCCTCTCCCCGGAAACAGTAGTTCTGGAGATGCCGCAGAGACTGGAAGACCTGTACAGAAGACTCCCCGCAGTCTGTATCCTCCTGCTTCAGGATGCAGTCGGCGCCATCCGGGATCGGCGCTCCCGTCATAATCCGTATTGCAGTACCCGGCGTCACTGTTTTTTCTGACATGTGGCCAGCGTCCACCTCGTCAATTACGAGCAGCGTCACAGGGGTGTCGGAGGAGGCGCCCTGTATATCTTCACTTCTGACCGCATAGCCGTCCAGCGGGGAGCGCGGGAACGGAGGCTGATCATGCGGCGCGCGGATCTCCTCTGCCAGGATCCGTCCGGAGGCCTGCAGAATGCCCGTTTCCTCCGTATCCCTGATCACATCCGCTTCCCGCAGCAATATTTCCTGTGCCTGTTCAAGACTGATTGGGTTCATGACTCTCCTTAATAGTATTTTCTTTTCCGGATCTGCGCCTGCAGGACATGCTGCCTGCGTGGATTCCTGATTATAAGCCCTGTAATCATAAAACAAAAACGAACTGCCCGAAAAAGGACAGTCCGCCCGCTGTCGGAAAAGGCCCTGCACAGCCGGCGGGGTCACTTCCGATGCTATCTGGAACTGTCTCCTTCTCAAACACGGAAAGCCATGCCGTTTCCCTCATGACTCTGTTGCAGACACAGCTGCTGTCCTGTGCCTGCAGGCGGCCGCAAATCCGTGACCGGCTGCTTCTGCTGCTTCCGGTTTTAGGGTCGACGGCTTGGAGACGTAATTTTCTGATGTCCGTATTGTAGCATCATTTTCAATCCTTCGCAATCCCGTGCAAAACCGGCGGGTCTCTTTCCGGACATCGGATTTTTGTCTGGTTTTTCTTCCCTGTTTTTGTACAAGAATGACAAGGTTTGCCGGACAGGGGCAAATCCGATTGACAGATAAATACACGATGCCATAATGTTATATGTAAATACCGGCAAGTGAGCAGGAGGGGCAGGCATGACGTATGCGGAGTATTTGGATCATTCTGATATTCCGGGAACGGCCTGCCTTATTTTTTTGAATAACCCGCAGGCAGAAGTTTAAACAGCAGAGAGCGGATCATGTCCGCAGAGGAGGATGTATGGAAAACAAAGAAACCAGACCGTATGTTCCGTGGGATGTGGCAGAAAAATTCATGACAGGCGCATTCCAGGCTGTCGGAGTGCCGGAAGCCGACGCAAAGCTTTGCACAGATGTGCTGCTGGAAAGTGACAGACGTGGAATCGAAAGCCACGGCTGCAACCGCTTCAAACCCATCTATATGGATCGGATCAAGGCAGGTATCCTGAACCCCGTTACAAAAATAGATATCATCAAGGAAACGCCTTCCACCGTGCTTCTGGACGCAAATGACGGAATGGGCATGGTTGCCAGCAAGAAGGCCATGGATATGATCATCGAAAAAGCCAGGACCTGCGGCATCGCCATGGCTGCTGTCGGCAATTCCTCTCATTACGGCATTGCCGGCTACTGGGCCGGACTGGCCGTACAGGCCGGCATGATCGGCATCACCGGCACCAATGCCCGTCCCTCCGTTGCCCCGACCTTCGGCGTGGAGAACATGCTCGGCACCAATCCCCTGACCGTCGGCATGCCCACGGACGAGGATTTCCCCTTTATGCTGGACTGCGCGTCTTCGATCACGCAGAACGGAAAAATTGAATACTATGTGAGGATCGGCAAACCGACACCGGAGGGAATGGTCGTCGGAAGAGACGGCAAGCCGATGACCGACAGCGCCGAGATCCTGAAGAGCATCCGGAGCGGTAAGGCCGCACTCGCTCCCCTCGGCGGCATCGGCGAGGAACTGGGCGGCTATAAAGGATACGGTTACTCCGTAGTCGTAGAGATCCTTTCCGCCGCGCTGCAGAACGGACTGTTCCTGAAAGACCTGGACGGCAAGAACCCGGACGGCACAATCAGGCCGTATCACCTGGGCCATTTCTTCCTCGTCATCAATCCGGAGTTCTTCTCTGGTCTGGAGTCCTTCAAGAAAACGGCCGGCGAAATTCTCCGTTCCCTGCGCGCATCCGAAAAAGCGCCGGGCTGCGAGCGGATTTATACTGCCGGCGAAAAAGAATGGGATGTGTGGATGGA
>CADBNA010000023.1 GCA_902795835.1 uncultured Lachnospiraceae bacterium
CCGACAATCTGCTGGTGGACATAGTCGCAGTAGGGGCAGGTGGGCATTCCGTAAATCTTGATCATGTGGGCCTCCGATCCGTGTCTCCCGTAAGGGTTCTTTTCTCTGTTTGTGATAAGATCATTATAGCGTTTTCCGGGTGGAAACTCAATTTCATTCGGTGAGCCACCGGGACGTTCATTAGTGACTCTTTTAAAGGTGAGGTAAGGCTTTTCGTCAATGAAAAAAGGCTGCCGCATCCAATGCGACAACCCCTTGAAAAAAGAGAACTCTCTGTCCTGTCTTCTGATCACCCCAGATACGCTGCATTCACATACCCGGAGACTCCGAACTTCGGAGCATATACCCACACGTAGGTGGCCTTTTCGCCGCCAAAGCCGGTTCCCTGCACATAGCCTCCGGTGATCTGCACCTGGTCGCCGGTCTTCAGGCCGATGTGGTTGATCTCGTTATTGTAATCAGCCGTCGGCGCGGTTCTGATTGCCAGATATCCGTTGCTCACATACACGGTTCTCATGGAGCTGTTCGCGCTGCTCTGAGCTGCCTGCTGTGTCTGGCTGCCTGTATAGGTCTGCTTGGGAGCTGTATAAGAGTCGGCCAGGTTTCCGGTGTGGATGTATCCGGTCACGCCGTTGTAGCTGATGAGATCAAAGTCATCTTTCTGTCCGAGCACCTCGACCTGTGCGCCTGCCGGGACGCTGCCGATGACCGTTGCGGTCTTGCTTGCGCCACTGCGGAAGTTCATGTCTGTCTGCACATACTGTGCTGCGAAAGTGGTAAGGGATGCTGCGAAAACGCTGATTGCCATAGCTGCGCCGACGATAAGGTTTCTGATAGACTTCTTCATGATTTTGATCTCCTTTTTTTATCTCTCTGATCTGTTTGATCGTGTCTTTGTTGTTTGTGAGATCAGTATATCAGGAAGAATGTCACAGAAATGTCACAGGGGCAGAGGGAGGATAATCTGATTGTGCCCGGCCTGCCCGCCTGGGCTTCAACAAGTTTTTGCTTGCATCTAGGGGGAATTGTGAAGGTGTCCGGTCATTTACAACAATCTACTCGAAACATTCGTTTTGTGTTGAAATTTATGACCCGCTTTTCGGGGCTTTCCAGAATTTTTACAACAATCCATCTGATATTCACTTTTTGTGATGCGGTAAAAAAAGAAATATCCCTGTTTTAACAGACAGCACGACATCACAGATTTCAATTCTCCTGATCTGCGATGACGTGCTGCCGAAAGTCATCTGTTGAAGGGCTTCATCAAATCATTTCTCGAAATACAACTCCTGTCCGCCGGCCAGTTCAAGACGCAAGCCATCTCCCTCCTGTGTAAAGAGCAGGCAGTCCGTCTCATACAGGTTCACAACCACCGAGTCACCCTCCTGCGCCCAGTTTGCATCCTCCAGAAGTGCTCCGGCCAGAGTCAATGATGCCGTGCCATCTGCACGGAAGGTTACTGAATACGTTCCGCCGAGTCTGGATGGGTCAAATACATGGCCACCGGCCATTGCCTTTGTGCAGGTGTATGCAGTATCTGTCAGGATCTCGGCTGCAGCCTCTGGCACAGGCTCTGTCTGTATCTCAGTCGCAGCCTCCGTCTCTTCCACAACCACTGCCACAGTCTCCGTCTCAGTCTCGACTTCAGCCACACCTTCAGTCACTGCCTCTGTCTCCTCCACGATCACGGCCTCACTTTCAGCCTCCGTCACCGTTTCCGTCTCTTTCTCTATCTCCGGCAGCGTCGATTCATCACTCATCTTCCTGTAATACATCGCTCCCCCGCTCAGCTCAGCCGCCAGCACGCCATCATCCAGAAGCGTCAGCGCCGAGAGTGGGAACGTCTCGTTTTTCAGCACTCCGTTCTCCAGCTCAAAGTTCAGGATCTCCTCTGTCCCTGTGACCCGCACATTCGTTCCGCGGATCTCCAGTCCGATAGATGAAAAGCCAACCAGTTCCTCCAGGGAATCTGCCGCCAGTTCAATCGGGATGCTCATCCCGGAACGGCTGACACGGAAACACTCCCAGGTACCATTCAGATCTGCTTCTGTCACACCCTCAGCCGGCTGCCCGGGAACGTAGTCCGGCTGCGCAGCTTCTCTTCCAAATACCAGAGACACGCCCATATCGCTCATGAACAGCTGTCCATCCTTTTCAAGGAACACTGAATCTTCTTCATCCGGAATAACAATAATGAGATTATCCCCCTCAATGGACCAGGTACCTTCCTCTTCCTCAGGAAGATTGACAAATGCAATGCCGTCTTCGTTCATCTGCAGTGTTAACGGCATGTCCAGATCAGCCGCCGAGACAGTTATGCCATCCATAGTCATAGTATTCAGATACCAATGTCCGCCAAAGCGCTCAAGCTCCTCCGGCGTGACAGAGAAACCTTCCTCGCGCACGACCTGCGCCTCAGGCGCCATTTCCCCGATCCGCGCAGTCACAAATTCAAGCACTTCATCACTGCAGTCTGCCGGCAGCGTGACAGTTTTCAACACATCCTGAAACGCATCCTCACCAATCTCCTTCATCGTCGAAGGTAGATGCAGATGATAAATGAAATCCCAGCAGAAAGCATTCTTTCCGATAGTCTCCACCTTGTCCGGCAGAGTCAGTGTGTCATAGAACACCCGCGGTTCTCCGTCCGGAACATATTCATAACTTGGAAGATAGGGGTTTACAGCCTGCATCCTTTCCATTTTTCCTTCCTCCGATCACAGCACGTCAGGAACGCCGGGGCGTTCTTGAATTCAAGTCACCGGACAGGAACAGAAAACATATCCTGTTCTCTCTGTCACCACTCCCCCGATCTTTCTTACCCGATCGGTAAACTGCCTCTTCCTTTTTCTGTCCCATTTTTCAGGCAGGTCAGTTGAGATCAGAAGCTGTTCCTTCATCACCGTCATCTTCAACCGGAAAACAATCCCCTTTGCTTCTTTGGAGCGTTTTGTCCCACCCGGCAGGCTGAAATGCTGATCAAACCACTCCTCACAGATGAGCTCCAGGATCTGTGGCAGAAACAACAGCGGTTCTTTTCCCATATCCGACAGATCTGCACACTGATAGTCAACCTCTCCGCCTTTTTCCTCGATGGCATTCCTCCACTTATACAGGACAGAATCGATCATCATATTTCCCGAGAAGAGGCCTTCCGGCTTCAACTGCTGCGTATCATGACTCAGCTGAGACAGAAACTGCCGGATCTGCGGTTGCTCCCGAAATGTATTATCTGCATCTCCCTGCGCCAATTGTTTTTCAACATCTTTAACCTGCTGCAGGATATCTTCTCTCAGACTCTTTTGTATGGCCGCATTCTTCGTCAGGATTGTCTCATAGGTTTCACAAAAGCGAAGCTGCTGCTCCAGATCCGACCGCCGCTGGTTTTCTCTGCGCTGCCTGTACCAGAGCCAGACACGGAACCAGACCGAATGAAAGACAGTTCCAGAAAAACGTGAAAACACGAAGCATACTGACTGCTTCGGTACTCATTCCGGGACTTTGCAGCAGATAATAATCCATAGGATAAAGCGCCAGCAGCTTGATAATCTGGCAGATCATCAAAGTCAAAAGACTCCGCCTTCGCTGCAGAGTCTTCTCACACATCCATATAATCAGCACCTGACCGGTCAGTGAATAGATGACCTTTCTGGTTGTTGGTCCTTGAATAAACAGGTAATACAAAAAGTCTGACATGACCACATCCCTCTGTCCGCCATTACAATGAGTCAAGAAGCAACGTCCCTCCGACTCATACAATGAGTCAATAAACAACGTCCCGCCGACTCATGGGAAGCAGATAAATGACCTCACCCTTCTGGCCTCCCACCACAGAGCCG
>CADBNA010000024.1 GCA_902795835.1 uncultured Lachnospiraceae bacterium
CCTTATGGGCGCTGACATAATAATCAGAATCCGCATGATGAAACCTCCAGCCGTATGCAATGGACTGGCTCGTAATGGCTTCATTGTACCCGATGCTGCCATTTCCTGTCACATCAAAAGTGAATCCAGTTGTGGACAATGTATAAATGTTTCTGGCCATAAACGCTCCAGCCATCCTGATCAATGTCTGAACACTTCCGTAACTCATGTCCGATGTCAGAGATTCGTCTGTTCCGTGAATCGATGCGTTATATTCTTTCGAAGGAGATTCCGGCATTGTGTTGGGGTATTGCCCACCGGCAGATACTGTCGTAAACGCCGTCGCTGCCTTTACCGGCATCGCAAGGTGGACAGTCGCAATGCATACCGCAAGAAGTGCCGCAGAAACTCTTCTCGCCATCGTTGTCGTGGTTGCCTTGTTTGTCTTGTTCATTTTGTTTTTCTCCTTACATTTGTGGGCCACAGCCCGTTTATTACTTTCATTTTCTCAGGTACTGTTTCTCAAGGCTGGTTTTAAGATCGCCGAGCAATTGTTCTTTTAAGGCTTGACTTTTTGCTAATAAAGTTTTTTTATATGGATGTCATCATTATATTTAACAGGAAAAAATGCAGATCATCTCACAGAAAAGGTAAAAAGAGAGAGTATAAAAATCTATTTGGCTGCATTTTGCAATTGTTGTGAGATATTCCGACAGAATAATTGTTTTTATCTAATAGAGAGGGATAGGGACTATGGATGACTTGAAAATACGAGAACTCCTTCTTTCACGATCGGAAAAGGGTCTCGAAGAAATGGAGAGAGCATACGGGAAACTCTGCCGCAGGATCGCCCTGAATATTTTAGGAGATCCGCATGATGCGGAAGAATGTGTGAACGATGCCTATCTTTCGGTCTGGAGTCATGTTACAGACATAGAACCGGGGCTGCTTCGCGCGTATCTGTGCAGGCTTGTCCGGAATAATGCCATCAATCTCTATCACAGAAACACCGCTAAAAAGAGAAATTCAGAGTATACCATTGCACTGGAGGAGCTTGCGGAAGATATTCCGGCAATGAATACTGTTGAGGAAGAAGTGCTGAAGAATGAACTGATTGAAGAAATCTGGTCCTTTGTCCGATCACTGCCGGAGGATAGCCGGTTTCTCTTTATGCAATGTTACTGGTATGCCGAGACGCCCGCATCTGTCGCGAAGATGATCAGGCGCAGCAGTCATTATGTATCCGTCAAGCTTTCCAGGATCCGGAAAAAACTGAAGGAACATCTTTTAAAGAAAGGTTATTTTGTCTGATGAAAAAAGAAATACTTGAAGAAGTCCTGAAAGAAGCGGAACTGGACCTGATCGAAGAAACGGCAGATGCAGACCGGATCCGGAAAAAGGGAATCATGAGAAGAACCGCGCTTTTGGCCGCCGCGGCACTTATGCTTATCGGTGCGGGATGGTATTTATTGAACTCATCCGTTGTAAAAAAGCCCGATGAAGTACCTGATACAGCCGGGAAGGAAACCGGAGAGCTGCTTTCAAATACTGCGCCGGACAGCTATGAGGTTGTGTTTGCGGCGTATCCGGCATCGCCGGAGGCGGCACTCGGAAAGAGCGGGATCATTGACGAATATCAGGGAATCCTCACGGAATACACTCGAAAAACAGCAGACAGATTCCTGGCAGAAAGCATTGGAAAAAACACTGTATATTCGCCGGCAAACCTGTATCTGGCGATAAGCATGCTGACAGAGACCGCGGATCATGAAAGCAGGAGAGAGCTGCTGGATTTAATGGGGGTGACAGACATTCGGGCAGTTCGTGAACTTTCGAATGCGATCTGGCTGAATCTGTACAGAACAGATAAAAACGGCAGTACGGCGCTTGCAAATTCTCTATGGCTGAACAATCAGATCGCTTTTCGGCAGAGCACTGTGGACACCTTGGCGGAGGATTATTTCGCGGATGTGTTTTCCGTTCCGATGGGTGACGGAATTACAGATCAGGTGCTTCAAAAATGGATCAATGAACGGACGAATCATCTTTTGGGAGACGCGGGGAAAAAACTGCAAACCACGAAAGAAACGGCTGCAGTTCTGGTGTCTGCCCTTTATTATAAAGACAGCTGGCATTCGCCTTTCTTAAAACAGCTGAACACTTCAGAGGTCTTTACGGCAGCGGACGGCAGGGAAACGGAGACCGAGTTCATGCACCAGCGGACTGTAACGGACGCGTACTGCCAGAAGGATGGCCGCTATACGGTTGCCGCGATTCCGTTTGAAAGCAGGGCATCAATGGTTTTTCTTCTGCCGGATGAGGGTGTAAGTCTGCAGGAGCTGCTTGAACAGGGGGAAGTGACGGAAGGCCTGCTTCGATGGAATGAAAAACTTCCGGCGGATGAAGCAGAGGTTCAATGGAGTATTCCGAAATTTGACATTCAGTCGGAACTGTCGCTTACAGGAGCATTAAATGCACTGGGCGTCCGGCAGATCTTCGACCGCCAGGCCGCGGACTTTTCGCCGCTGACAGAAACAGGCAATGACCTTTACATATCACAGATCATGCATGCCGGCCGCGTCAAAGTCGATGAATACGGGTGTGAAGCAGCGGCCTTCACTGCAGTGTCATATAACGGAGGCGTCTGGGAAGATGCGAAAACAATCCATATGAACTTAAACCGGCCCTTCGCCTTTATGATCACCGGTGTCGACGGACTGCCGCTGTTCATCGGGGTGGTGAATGAGGTGTGATCTATGTTTACAGGGAACAGAGAAAAACGGCCCCGGGCAGTTAGCCCGGGGCCTCATTGATTCTGTATAAAACCGTTTTATGAGTCTTTACTTCACCAGATACTCGTCCGGATCGATATCCAGATGATAACGCTCGCAAAGGATCTTCAGATTCTTTAACACCCC
>CADBNA010000025.1 GCA_902795835.1 uncultured Lachnospiraceae bacterium
CGGATGGTGGTGACCTCATCGAACTTGGCGTCGGAATAGCCGATCCCGTGCGCATCATCGATTGCATTGATGATCTGGCCGTCACCGGCGTAGATGCCGACGTGTCCGTCATAGCAGAGAACATCGCCGACCTGGACATCGTTGTAGGACACGGATGCGCCGTCATTTTCAATATCCCAGGAAGTACGGGATGTGCTGATGCCGAAATTGGAATACACCTGCTGCACAAAACCGGAGCAGTCAACACCGTTTGTCAGGCTGTTGCCTCCGTACACATAGGGGTTGCCCAGGAACTGCTGCGCATATGCCAGCACGGCCTGGCCCGTGGAGCTGCCGCCGGCTGCTTCCGTATAAGCTGCACCGCCGCCGGATGATGCTGCGCCGCCGCTGTAATCTCCGCCGCCGTAGTCTCCGCCGCTGTAATCTCCGCCGGCATTTCCGATGGCTGCCGCCGCCGCGCTGTAATCATATCCGGCTGTTCCGGTTCCGTCGCTGTTCCCGACAGCTGCATTGCTGTAATACATGTAGGCCTGCTGTGCGGCCAGAAAAGCCTGATACTGTGCCTCTGCCTGCCTTTTTGCTTCTTCCTGCTGCGCGATTGCCGCCGCTTTCGCGTCTCTTACTTCCAGAATCTGAACCGTCAGTTCTGCAACCTGCGCCTGCTTTTCGGCAAGCTGCGCCTGATTGTCCCCGTATTTTGCCTCTGTCTCTTTCTGCAGTTCTTCCAGACGTTCCTGATAATCCTTTGTCTCCTGCTTCTTAACCTCCAGGCTGGATTTCTCGTTTACTTCCTGCTGCTCCAGATTTCTGACCTCGGTGACAATCGCGTCATACTGCTCCAGCATCTTCCTGTCATAGGCGTACATCTGCTGAGTATATTCCGCTTTATTCAAAATATCCGAGACATCTCCGTCAGCCAGGACAAGGGATGCCCAGCCGGCTTCCCCGCCGTTCTCATACAGGAACTGGATCCGGGTCTTCATTCCGCTGTACTGCTCTGCCTGACTCTTCTTGGCGGCTGCCAGCTTCTCCCGTGTGGCAGCCAGCTGGCTTTCCAGGGAGGCAACCTTGGCTGTCAGCGACTCAACGCTTGCCATGGTCTTCACGATCTGCGCCTCCAGATCATCCAGTTCACCGAGCAGGGATGCCTCCTGTTCCTCCAGATCGCTGATCAGGGCAGAAGTATCTTCAAACTGACTGACGAGGTAATCTTCTTCCTGTGTCAGTTCCTCTATCTCATCCGCAAAGACGCCGGCACTCCCGATTGCAAGAACCGCCGCAAGACCGGCTGCTGTCAGAAATTTCATCATTTTCATGTTTGTAGCCTCTGTGTATATTTACGTATATTTTACTTTCGGCCGACCGAACATCATATTAAGATTGTTTCTCGGCACCGTAAAAGTTTCGACTTAACTTTTTAACATACTAGCACACATCAGTTACAGTTACAATGGCAAAAACCACCAATTATTGTAACATTTTTATAGGGCAGGACTATATTTTGTTATTATTGTCCCTCTTTCCGAACAATCCGTGCAGACATAAGAATGACCATCGCGGCAGTCTCCGCCAGCTTGTTTCCACTGTCCATCGCACATTTCTGCAGGTAGCGGTGGGCTTCCGGCTCAGTCATGTGATTTCGTTCCATCAGTACCGCTTTGGCCTGTGCGATGACCTGCTTTTCTTCCTCGGTTTTTCCGGAGTCGGCAGCCGGTGCTTTCCGGCGGACCTGCAGTTTCTCTCCGAGCCCTTCCAGCGTCTGCAGCAATTCACGGATCCGGAGCGGAGTTGTCAGAAAAACCGTGCGGGCTGTCCGGTGTGCGTCATCCAGATGCAGCGGTGAAGTAATAACCACCATATGAAAACCGGCAGGCATATCCTCCGCCAGATCACGGTACAGCATGTCCCGCAGCCGGTATCCGCATACGATGATTCCTCTCTCCAGCATCTCCGCCTGTGCAAGCGCCTGTGCGCCGGATGCCGTTACTGCCGCAATATCATACCCATGCCGCACCAGGAGCGCCCGGATCTTTTTTGCGTCTTCCTCTTTAGCATATGCGACAATGATACTCTGCAAAACCTGTTTCTGCCCTCTTTATGGTGCCCGGGAGCCAGCAAAAAGCCGCTCCCGCGCATAAAACGCTCAGTATTTCCCCAGATAATTCTCAATCTCCCAGTTTGTGACAACGGTCCGGAATGCTTTCCATTCTCTCTGCTTGCTGCTCTCGTACCCGTCCATAATCCGGTCTCCGAGCACCTTCCTGATCAGCGGGTCGGCCCTGCAGGCATCCAGTGCCTTGCCCAGTGTCTCCGGCAGGGCGTGCAGATCCAGATTCCGGATCTGGGCATCCGTCCTTCCCGAAAGATTCTCATGAATCATCTCCGGCGGTTCCAGCTGCCGTTCTATGCCGTCCAGTCCGGCAGCAATGCAGAGGGCAAATGCCAGATACGGATTGCACACGCCGTCAGGACTGCGGAGTTCAATTCTCGTGCGGTCGCCGCCCTGTACGGGGATGTTGATATAGGCAGAGCGGTTTGCCAGGATATCTGACCAGCAGATGACCGTCGGAGAATCAAATCCGCTCACCAGCCTTTTATAGGAATTCACCAGGGGATTGGTAATCAGCGTCATGCCGGCCGCGTGGGCAAGCAGGCCGGCTGCGAAATGCCTGGCAAGGGGCGCGAGGTGTTCCTGTCCGTCTTCGGAGGCAAAAAGGTTCTTTCCCAGCTGGTCACGGCACTGGATATGCAGGTGCATGCCGGAACCGTTGACGTCAGCCCGCGGCTTCGGCATAAATGTCGCATACAGCCCGTGTTTTCTGGCAACGGTCCGCACCGTCTGCCGGAAAGTCATAATCTGATCCGCGACGCGGTCGGCCCTGCCTCCCGCAAGATCTATTTCATGCTGCGCCGGAGACAGCTCATGATGAGATCCGAGAACCTCAAAATTCATATCTTCCAGGCTCAGAATAATATCCCTGCGCACATTTTCCGCCAGATCCGACGGGGCTACATCAAAATACCCGGCTGTCTCATGGGTCATCAGCGTCGGCCGTCCTTCATCATCGGTATGGAAGAGGAAGAATTCAGCCTCCGGCTGTATATCGAAGAAGCAGCCCATTTCTTCCGCCTGCCGCAGCACACGGCGGAGCACATGCCGGGAATCCCCGTCAAAAGGCTTCCCGTCTGCGGTGCGGATATCGCAGTACATCCTTGCGACTTTGCCTGTCTGGGGGCGCCAGGGGTATATGTCAAATGTGTCCAGATCCGGATGCAGATACAGCTC
>CADBNA010000026.1 GCA_902795835.1 uncultured Lachnospiraceae bacterium
CAGAAGGACGCGCGCCAGGCGGAAAGCAAGCCCGCGCAAAAATATGCCTCCCTCTTTTCTCCCGTCTTCCGCATCTGCTTTATCCGGAGAATCCGATGCGTCCAGGGATGCGCCGGCATGAAATGCCGCCTTTTTATGAAACAGCTTCCTGATGCCCTCTTTCCCTCCTGCATCAGCGCTTCCCTCAAAGGCCGGCTCAGAAGAAGCCCTTCTGGTACGGTTCAGCCTTGACGCAAGATCCGCTTTCCTTCGCATGGTCTTAAGCCTCCTTCCCGGGAAGATCACAGTCTCTGAGATATTCCACATGGTAGGGAACCAGCTCTGTCAGTGTATCTCTCCATCTGACCTCTTCGCGGCACAACGGGCACCTTGCATGATTCCAACCCCATCCGGCCTGAACAGCTCCGTTGATAAGAACAAGAGAATTCTCATGAATGCTGCCAAAAGCCTCCTCTGCCATCCGTCCAAAGCAGCGCACCCTGAGAATATCCCTTCCTTCTTTTCCGGTTCTGTACATTCGGTCATGCGCCGCATCAAACGAAAACTCCGTATCCCTCCTGTCTTTTCTCCTCACAAGGTCCTCATCTTTGGGCTCCCGCACCACGCGCCCCACAATGACAGCCTGATTGCTGATTTCCCTATGAGAGCGTATCCTTCTTATGATTTCCGGTACGGACAGCCTGATCTCCGAATCTGTCTTTTCATCCGGATTTTCCTCTTCCGGAGAGGAACGCCCGCCGCTGATCCTTACAATATCCAGCGGGGCCAGGTAAATGCTGTTTCTTCGGATATCGGGTATTTCCCTGCCGCAGGACGGGCACCGGATCCGGATTTTTCTGCTTCCCGCGGAAACAACTGCCCTGACAAGGACCAGATCTCCCGTCCGGACCGACGCCATGTCCCCCGCAATGTGCGGGTCATCGGAATACACATACGGCAGATCCCAGATCTCCGCATTCCTGTTCCGGATTCCGGCGCAAAGGGCAGCTCTTCTTACCGTCTGAAGAATGAAGCCGCATTTTCCGGAGGAGACTGCGTCGCCAGCTTCCCTTTCCTCCACCCTGACAGCCCTTCCCAAAAGAATGGCCTCGCCTGTTTCGGGACGGCACTCTTCTGCCTCTTTTAGGGAGTCTCCAAGAACGGTCACATCCCTTGGAACGATCTCCATGGCTATGCCGTCCCTTTCCATCAGTTCACCGCAAACGGGACATACGGCGGTGCGCCTGATGCGCCGGGTCTGGACCGCGCCGTTTATAAGGACATCCGTTCCCATATGGAGCGTCCTTAAGGCATCCTCTGCCGTCTTTCCGTAACATCTGACGACAGGATAGTCCGTGCTCTTCCCCACAGGGTCTTCCGGAACTCTAAAGATCCGGTTGCTCGCGATCTTGAATACAAAAGTCCTGTACGCATCGCCTCTTTCGTAATAATCAGCTGTCGGATCCGGTTCTGTACAGACCGTTCCGGCAATCAGTATGAGGTTGCCGCTCTCCTGATGCCTTCTCAGAAAGGCATATGACTGAAAGGGCAGCATAACCCTTCCCGATACAGCCTCCTTTTCTTCCGGTGACAGTGCCTCTTCTTCCGCATCCGTCATTCCCTCTGCTGCCGTCAGGATATCCAGCGGGCGGATATAAACCGATACACATCCCTCTACAGTCCGGTAGCTTCTGCATGTGCCGCAGAAATACCGGCGGCTGGTATCCCGGGTCACATATACTCCCTTTACGAACACAATGTCTCCCTTGTGAAGGTCCTTCATTTTGTCCTTTATGATCTTCGGATCCTCTGTGAAGACTATCGGCTCGTCCCACCGCTCTTTCCCTTCCTGGCGAAGGTACCTGTCACAGGACTGCCGTCTGATTGTGTGAAGGACCATCCCCCCGCTTCTGCAGTCCGGCCGGATATTGATCGACTCGACCCGTCCGAGCAGCCATACATCATTTGTCCGGGCCATGGCATGCCTCCTTCCCACGGGCTTCTCCTTCCGGGCGGTTGGAAGGAAAACTCCCGCATCTACTTTCGCACACCATGAATATGACAGAATGTGGTGCTCCCCGGAACGAATCAGATGGCGGGCACAAAAAAAGAAGCGTCTTCCTCGGTCCGCAGTTTTCCATTATGGTCTTTCCCTGACTTCTTCAATCAAGATTTCACTCTCGAGGCATCTGCCGATCGGGTGTGCTTTCAATGTGTCCGGATACGAAAAAAACCTCATGCCGTAACGAAAGTTACAGCACAAGGCTTCTGGTTTTACCATGTTTTTTAAGTGCCTTAGATGCTCTGCGAGAACGTCATTTTCAGGATCATCGTAAATGTCATACTGCCAACAACAGAATATTTTTCAAAAGATATATGATCGCATTTGTATCTGCAAGATAATCAGTCCCACTCATCCCGCAGCCTCCTCTGTACCTCAAGGCCGTCCGGCCAGTTTTTCAAGATTCCAAAGTAACAGCTCATATCCTGGGACTGCTCTGTTTCTTCACGCCTCTGGAGTTTGAAAATCACAAATTCAATATATTGGGAAACGTCCTCCAGACATTCTTCCGGAAGCATGCGTATCTGCTTCTCCAGCGTATCATATGACATAATGAACTACTCCCTTCTGCAGATGCTTATTTACTACAGAAACACTACAGATACAGTTTATCAGAAAAATCATGTTCTTCAGCAAATTCCTTACAGCACACGCATTCATGTTTTCCTGCAGACACTATACCACAGTTACAAATTATTTGCATCATTTCTGCCAGGCTAAGCTTATGTACATGCCCTAAGAAAAAATATCATTGATGAGAAAAAACAAAATAAGGATGCCCGATGCATAAATCCCGGCCTGCCAGTTCATGCCGGTTTTCAGGATGGTTCTGAGCCTGAATCCTCAGATGCGGCAGGTTCCGCGAACAGGAAACTGATCCTGTCCCCTTTGGATGAATGGAACCCCATCCCGTCAAAATCATAGTATGACAGTGTCACAAGATCTCCCTTCTCATCCGCCACTTTCCTCGATTTTTCCGTGATGTCTATCCTTCCGGCTGCCTGCATGGAATCAGGGTCTGCCACCAACAGATCTCCGTCTGCGGTATATCCGTAAATGATTCCCAGATACTCCCCGTTCTCTTCGCAGAAAAGGGATATGCCCAGGCACTTTCCTTCCGTCCCTACCCTCTGATACACCGCCTGAAGATCCTGCAGGGAAGTATCCTTCTTCGTGAACCGGGACAGATCCGACGGGTCATATTCCGGAAGCGTGATTTCCGTCTTTACATCATCGGCTATATCCGGCAGGATATCCGCTCTTGTCTTGCCGCGCGCCGTCATGAATCCTTTTTCGGGAAGGATGGCCGAAAGCAGGCGAACCAGGGGATTGCGCCTTACATACCTGACCTTGGAAAAAAACCGGAATTCGGTGATTTCTTCCAGTCTGTTTTCATAGATTTCCACCGTCAGGGTATTCCGGGCATCGATCTTCCAGGCATTTTCTACTTTCCTGTGCGGCAGCAGCGTCCTGACACCGTCCTTTTTCGCGTATGCATAGGAACCCAGTTCTTCCGGGAACTGCGCATATCCCGAAAAATGGCAGAAACGGTACCCGTTCTGTATCTTCACCACGCTCCCGTGTGCTTTTGACTGATAGGAATCAGCCCAGAGAATGACGTCCCCGATTGTATAGGGAGTATCTTCCTTTCTGTCACCGGCCTCATCTTCCCGTATCTGGATATCCGCAAGCAGATCCCTGTCAAAGACGAGAGGATCTGTTTTGGATACATTGATTTCGTAAATGTCAAATGCCCCGTCTCCGTCGCTGTCCGCTTCCCACAGATTCGTTCCGTGCTTCTCCTCTTCCGCATTCGGCAGGCCGTCCCTGTCAAAATCATCTTCCGTATG
>CADBNA010000027.1 GCA_902795835.1 uncultured Lachnospiraceae bacterium
CGCCCGTCATACTCCGCAAATATTTCCTCCAGGAGGTTTCCGAAGAAATCGCGGATTTCTCCCAGCTTCTGTCCTTTTTTTATCTCATCGCCGGTTTTCACAAACCGGTAAAACAATCCGGTATGTCCGGCCCCGCCCCAGTGGTGCCTGGGATAAAAAATCTGCGCAGCTGTATTGTCGATGGGCTCGCCTTCCAGAATGCCGATAAATCGACAAATGCTGAGGATGTCTTCCTTGTCGCGTTCGATCTCATCCCGTTTCACCTGGCCAGCGCCTCCCCGTTCAAACAGAAGACCCGGCACATGGCAGTCAATTGCGGAGGAGTTGTACAGTTCGGTTCTTCCGTGGGAGTTGATCCGGTGGGTGAAGCTTGTGTGCCGGGCAATCTCTGTGCAGTAATCCCGCACCGCCGGATCGGGTGAATTGCATACGGCGATAAACTCCTCGAGATCTTCTACAATGTCTCCGCTGTGAATGTCCAGATGCAGGTCGCACTGCGGAACGATCTCTGTAAAGAAGAACGCGGACACGCGCTCAGCTGTCGTTCCGTTTTTATTGCCGGGAGAAATGCGGTTGAAGTTTTTGCTTTCCTCATCCGCTGGACAGACATAGGCCCGGCGGCCAAAGAGAGCCGGCGGATTAACGGAATGTACAAAGATTACCGCGCCGCTGACCGCAGAAGGATCCATCTCCTGTGCCAGTTCAACAGTGGCCTGTACTCCCGGATATTCACAGCCGTGAACGCCGGCCGACACCAGAAAAACCTTTCCGTCTCCGGAGCCGTTGATAATCGTCAGCGGCAGCTCATATGAAGTGCCCGGCACCGTAATCATCCCGGCTGTTTTCTGTCCGCAGTCTGCACGCATATCCGCAATCTGTATCGTCTTCTTCAAGCCTCTGCCCTTCCTTTCCTGCCATGAGCCTTCTTCTCTCTGTGATGCAGAATCACGGCGCTCTGCGGTTCCATATGCATGCTAAGCATACCTGTGTGCACCTCTACCTTTTCCACATCTGCCGAATACCCGCCTTTTCCGCAGACAAAAATGCGGTCCAGAACCAAATTTTCTTCTATGCAGGAGAGTCCTGCCGGCCAGATGTCGGCCTGCAGCTCGCAGTCCTCCTGCCTGTTATTCAATGCCACAATCAGCTGTTCGTCCCGGTTGAAGCGGCCGTAAACCAGCAGATTCCATTCGTGATGCAGCATGATCAGGGAACCCGTGCGCAGTGCTTCATGTCTGCGGTGAAGCCATGTAACCGTTTTGTAAAACCCGATCAGATCCGGATCCTCATACCCCCATGGATAAGACCTGCGGCTGTCAGGATCCGTAAAGCCGCATACTCCTGCTTCATCCCCGTAATAGATGGTCGGGGCGCCCGGCCATGTCATCTGCAGCACAACAGCTTCCTGAAGAACAGCTTTGCATACACCCTCTGAAGCAGCCGCTGACCCCATCTCCTGTACCCTTCCGAACCGCCGGTTTGTCCGGGTCAGAAAACGGGAATGATCGTGGTTGTCCAGCTCGTTCATGGCTGTCAGCATGGAGGGCATGGAAAAAGCCTCCATCTGCCAGGCCATGGTATCGACAAAATAGCCGTCGTTGCCGTATAAATCATCGCGGCTGTAATCGCTGTGTTTTTCCATTCCGGTCAGAAACCAGGATACAGGCTCCATGAATGCGTCGTAATTCATGACCGTATCCCACTCGTCTCCCTGCAGCCATTCACGCGGGTCTCCATAATGTTCGGCCAGAATCAGGGCATCGGGCTTCACCTCCTTGACGGCCTGCCGGAATTTTTTCCAGAAAGAATGGTTGAATGCCTCGGAATACCCGAGATCTGCCGCCACATCCAGTCTCCAGCCATCGGCATTGTACGGCGGGGAAACCCACTTTCTGGCAATCCGCAGGATCTCCTCCTGCAGCTTGGGACTGTCTTCATAGTTCAGCTTGGGCAGGGTCACATGCCCCCACCAGCCGTCGTATCGCTTGTTGTAGGGCCACTGTCCGTCTTCCAGGAAACGGAAAAACGTATGGTAAGGGCTGTCTTCGGAAATATAGGCGCCTTTCTCATACCCTTTCCGGTTTTCATAGATCCGCTCCCTGTCCATCCATTTATTAAAGGAGCCGCAATGATTAAACACACCGTCCAGGATGACTTTCATTCCCCTCTTATGGGCCTGCCGGATCAGCTCTGCGAGCAGTTCATTGCCGGCATCCAGGTTCCTGCAGTCCGTAACACGGCGAATGTATTTCCGCGCATGTGTATTGTCATTGTCACCCGGATCCAGCAGGCCATCGTCTTCGACAACGATTTTGCCGAAATGCGGATCCACATAGTCATAATCCTGCGTATCGTATTTGTGATTGGAAGGAGAGACAAAGATCGGGTTCAGATAGAGAACCTGTACGCCCAGTTCACTCAGGTAGTCAAGCTTGTCAATGACGCCCTGCAGGTCTCCGCCATAGAAGTTGCGCACGTCCATCGCCTCAGGCATGCGGTGCCATTCTTTCACGGCCTGCACGTGGCTGTCAATATAGCTGTATTCATCTGTTTCCACATTGTTGGAGGGATCTCCGTCGCAAAAACGGTCGACGAAGATCTGGTACATGACAGCCCCTTTTGCCCAGTCCGGTGTGGAAAAGCCGGGCAGTATGCAGAACGGGTGGTCCTCTGAATACTTCGGGGAGGCACCGAGACGGTCATAATAGCAGTTCAGGCTGCCCAGCTGCACCTCAAAACTGTACGTATACCGGGTCTTCCCCAAAAGGACCTGGATGCCGTAATAATCAAAATCATCACTGGTTTCCTGCAGCTGCAGGGCATTCTGTTTGCCGTCGTGATGCAGATAGACAGCATCCGCATTATTTTTGGCAGTCCGGAAACGGATCGTCACCAGATCGCCGGGTTTTGGTTCCATCGGTGAGCGGAACATCTCTGTCTCATCGCTGTACAGCGCTTTTGTTTTCAGCAGCGGCCTCATCTGAATGGAATAGTGAAGCATATCGGGAATTTTTCTGTCATCTGCCATAGGATGTTTATCTCCTGATTTTTATATTCTGATTGCAGCACCAGTCAGGCGCCTTCATCATGATAAAAAAAGACAGTCTCCGCTGAGGCTGTCCTTTTCGAGAAGGTATTCTCTTAATGGGTGTAGCAAAACTATATAGTGTATTGGGGGTTTACGCATGTATAGTAGCACACTCATTATTAAAAAACTGCACAAATCTGCAAATGCAAACGTTCCCGTTTTGTACAGTATCACTGCTTCGGACACATTCTTGCTTCAGCCTCAAAAATAGCCTCGAATTCTGCCCTGTTGAGTTTTTCCTTTTCCACCAGCTGCCGGGCACATTCCTCCAGCACATACCGGTGCTCTTCGATCAGTTCTTTTGCCTTGCTGTGGCACTTCTCAATGATCGTTCTCACTTCTTCATCGATATCTGCAGCAACCTGTTCGCTGTAAGACTTTGTGTGGCCCCAGTCCCGGCCGATAAAGACTTCTTCCGAGTCTTCACCGTAATTGACCAGCCCCAGCTTTTCAGACATGCCGAATCTTGTGACCATCGACTTTGCTATGGCCGTAGCCTGTTTGATATCCTGGGATGCGCCTGTTGTAATGTCGTCAAATACCAGCTCTTCCGCTACCCGTCCGCCCAGATCCACGGTGATCTGCTGCAGCATCCTGCCGCGCGTATTGAACATCTCGTCGTTGCCGGGCTGCGGCATGGTGTAGCCTGCTGCTCCGATTCCCGTGGGTATGACGGAAATCGTATACACAGGATCCATATCCGGCAAAACATGGAAGAGGATCGCGTGGCCGGCCTCATGATACGCCGTGATCTTCTTTTCCCTGTCGGAAATCACCCGGCTCTTTTTCTCGGCGCCAATACCGACGCGGATAAAGGCTTCCCGGATATCACTCTGCTGGATGTATTTTCTTCCCGCTTTTGCAGCCCGGATGGCCGCTTCATTCAGCAGATTTTCGAGATCAGCCCCGGTAAAGCCTGCCGTCGTCTGCGCAATCTGCTTCAGATCCACATCATCCGACAGCGGTTTGTTGCGCGCATGCACGTGCAGGATTTCTTCCCTGCCCCGCACATCCGGCGGGCTCACGACAACCTTGCGGTCAAAACGGCCCGGCCGCAGCAGGGCGGGATCCAGTATGTCCACACGGTTTGTGGCAGCCATGACGATAATGCCTTCGTTGACGCCGAAGCCATCCATCTCGACCAGCAGCTGGTTCAGTGTCTGCTCCCGCTCGTCATGGCCGCCGCCCATGCCGGTACCCCGGCGCCTGCCAACCGCATCAATCTCGTCAATAAAAATGATACAGGGGGAATTCTTCTTGGCATCCGCGAACAGATCCCGTACACGTGAGGCACCGACACCGACAAACATCTCCACAAAATCCGATCCGGAAATGGAGAAAAACGGCACGCCTGCCTCTCCGGCCACCGCCTTGGCGAGAAGGGTCTTGCCGGTTCCGGGCCTGCCCTCCAGCAGCACGCCTTTGGGAATTCTGGCGCCCACCTGGGTATATTTCGACGGGTCCCGCAGGAAGTCCACGACCTCTACAAGATCCTCTTTCTCCTCCTGCATGCCGGCCACGTCACTAAACCGTGTCTGGCTGTCTGTGGTCATTCTGGCCCGGCTGCGTCCGAAATCCATCATGCGGGCATTGCTGCCTCCGCCGCCGGCCGACCGGTTCATAAAGGTGAGAAAAAGCGCCAGCATGGCAACGCCGATCAGCACGGGAAGGATAACCGTCACCACCATGCCCTGATGAGAGACGTTCTGAACGGTATATTCGACGCTGTGCTTTTCCAGTTCCTTCTGGGCCTCTGTCACATCACTGACGTACACTTTTCCGGACGAACCGTCCTGCAATGTATAGCTGACAGTACCGGTCGGCACCTCTTCGTTCTGAAGCACCGTTGCTTCCGTGATCTGTCCGCCCTCAAGAAGTTTCTCATACGCCGAGGCTGACACCAGACCTTCCGGCTTCAGCGCTCCCGGCAATACATAAAACAGGAGAATGACTGCCCCCATCAGCAGCAGATATACTCCCCAGCTTCTTCTGTTTTCCAAAATTCAACCCCCGCGGCAAATGCCGCATCCTGTTACTGTTCAGCCGCGCTTAGCTGTTACTGCGCCTCTTCGCTGCTGCCGGTCTCTACAACGCCGATATACGGAAGGTTCCGGTAGCGCTGGTCATAATCCAGACCATAACCGACAACAAACTCGTTGGGAATAACAAAGCCGGTATAATCAACGGTTACATTGCTGACTTCTCTGCGCTCCGGCTTGTCCAGCAGCGTACAGAGCCGGATATCCGCCGGCCGCCGCTGCTGCAGGACCGGGATCAGATATCCCAGTGTCCGTCCGGAATCTATGATATCCTCAACGATCAGCACGTTCTTGTCTTCAATTGACTCATCCAGGTCCTTACTGATCTTGACGATCCCGCTGCTTTTTGTTCCGCCTCCGTAGCTGGATACCTGCATGAAGTCCATACTCACCGGCACCGTAATCCGTTTTGCCAGTTCGCACATAAAAAACACGCCGCCCTTCAGGATGCAGATCATGTGAACTTCTTTTCCTGCATAATCCCGGCTGATCTGCTCTCCGAGGGCACGGATCCGCGCGTCAATCTTTTCTTCTTCCACTAATACTCTGATCGTATCACTCATCTGTCCTCTCCTGTCTTAAGTCTGCGCTCTGCTGAAATCTCCAGAATGACTTCTGTGCCGGGGCCGACCTTTGCCCTTTCACTGATGCGCTGCCCTACAATCCAGAATACTTCCGGCCCGGATGTCAGCAGCGGTATCGTATCTCTCTGCCTGCCCGGGATCTTGCTGTCGATC
Source organism: uncultured Lachnospiraceae bacterium (assembly GCA_902795835.1). The sequence goes on from CADBNA010000027.1 coordinate 5,865, forward strand.
AGATAGTCTTTCAGTTTTTTTCTGCCTCCGTCCGCCTGGACAACCAGCCAGTCCCCCGCCTTCCGGTACCGGAACATCAGATATTTGTTTATTTTATCATAATCCAGCCATTTCGTATACTTTTTTTGCGGAATCGGCACGGGACAGCACGCTGCGGGAATCAGCCTGATCCGGAAAACCCATTCGCCCAGCCGGAGAATGCTGCCGTCCGGTTTCCCGGATAATTCTGCAGCAGAAGGAAACACTGCCGTCTGCTCCGCCTCCCCGCCGGCATCACAGGCACCCCCTGCCGCGGTTTCTCTCTCTGTCCTGCCGCAGGCTTTTGCCAGGCGGATTCCCTCATACTCTTTTACGGCATACAGGCCATGCGGAAGATCCATCCTCTTCCCGGCAGGCAGTGTCTGCAGCTGCCTCAGCTGCCTCAGCTGTTCGCGTCCCAGATCACGCATTCCCTCTTCCCATTCGGGGGAAAGGCCGGGTCTTCGGCTGACAACTGTCCGGATTGCCTCCATCAGAATGCGGTTCTGTATTGCCGGAGCTTCATTCTGAAGAGAAGAGCGGATGAACAGGGCATATTCATCCCCCTCCGGAAGGGAGTCCACATATTTTACAGAGCGCCGTTCCGCTTCTTCCCGAAGAAAGCGGTCGGCCTCTTCCGCGTCCTCCGCCAGATCTGCGATGTGCCTGACCGCTTCCCGGTTTACCTGCTGCTCAAGGCAGGGAATGATCTGGTGCCGGATACTGTTGCGCGCGCAGATATCTTCCAGATTTGTCGCATCCGTTTGCCAGGGGCAGCCACGGCTCTGCAGCCATTCTTCGATCTCCTCGCGTCCTGTACACAGCAGCGGCCGGATGAGTGTCTGTCCGGCGCTGGTGCTTTCCCGGAAGCTACTGGATGCCGGATCCTCATCTCCGGCGGACACAGCCGCACCCGGTCTCCTGCCGGCATCCGGTCTCTCTTCTCCTTCCCGGATCAGCAGTTCTGCAAGAAGCGCCGCCCTTTCTCCTTCCGGAAAGCGGATTGTCTGCATCGGACGGATCCCTGACAGGCCGGTCAGGGAAGTCCCTCTGGCTGCGCGGAACAGCACTGTCTCGGCCTGGTCATTTCTGTGATGGGCCAGAGCGATTCTGTTTACGCCGTCCCGCTCACCGCACCGGCGCCACGCTTCCATCCGGAGCAGACGTCCTGCCTCTTCAACAGAACACTGCAGCCGTGCTGCGGCCTCATCAGCCCTGCAGTGAAATACGTACAGAGGAATACCTTCTGACAGGCAGACCTGCCGCACAAACGCTTCGTCTTCATCACTGGCACTGCCCCGGAGATGGTGATTGACATGCGCCGCACTGAGCCGGAAACCCAGCCTGTGCCGCAATTCCTCCAACAGAAGCAGAAGGCAGAGAGAGTCCGCACCGCCGGAAAATCCGACACAAACGACGTCATCTGCTTCCAGAAGCCGGTGCATTTTTACATATGCCTCTGTTCTTTTTTCAAGATCCGTCGCCATTGCCTGCCTCTCCGGTACTTCACAGAACAAAAGAAGCCATATCCGGCAGCCTCCGGATATGGCTCCTCTCTTATTTGTCAGATTCTTTGAAAATAATCTCGCCATCCCTGACGAGTCCGAGTTTGTCCTTTGCGACCTGTTCTTTGTACTCGTCGCTCTGCATGTTCTGCTGCAGCTGTCCGATCTCCTCTGTCCGCTGCCGTTCCGCCCGCGTCTGTTCGGTAAGGACAGCGATCTGGGATTCACCCGCTTCCAGCTTGCTGCTCACTCTGCGGCTCATCACCAGAAGAACCGCCATCAGGGTGACGACCACCAGGATTATTCCGATCATTGTACGTCTGTTCTGATGCATGTCTACTCACCCTGTTACAGGTACCTGAACAGGTCCTGTGCATTCTCCTTCCTGACGGTCTCCTGCACATCCAGGACCTCTACCCTGACAGACCGCGTACCAAACTGAATCTCTATCACATCCCCGGCTTTTACCGGTGCAGAAGCTCTGGCCGGCCTGTCATTCAGAAGTACCCTCCCGGCATCACAGGCTTCATTGGCAACCGTTCGCCTTTTGATGAGTCTGGATACCTTAAGATACTTGTCTAACCGCATATGATTATTTTACCAGATCTTTCAGGGCCTTGCCGGCTTTGAATCTGGGTGTACGGGAAGCAGCGATCTTGATCTCCTCACCGGTCTGGGGATTGCGGCCTGTGCGGGCGCTTCTCTCAGAAACTTCGAATGTGCCGAAGCCTACCAGCTGTACTTTGTCGCCGTCCTTCATAGCGCCGGAAACAACATCAACGAAAGCCTTGACGGCTGCCTCAGAATCCTTTTTGGAAAGTCCGGTTTTATCAGCAATGGCTGCTACAAGTTCAGTTTTGTTCATGATTTAACATCCTCCTAAAAGAAATCATAGTATAAGCTATTTATACGCTACATCTCAGGTTTTGTCAAGGTTTTGGGGCCCTCCGGACAGAACTTTAGGCAACTTTCAGGCTGCAGGTTTCGCCTTGCATGTTTCAGTTGACTAACCACGGAGGTGCGAAGTACTATTGTAATCAGTAATAATTCTTATTTTTGAAGGAATACTACATGGCAGCGTTAAATTACAGTCGGCAGCGTGAGGCTATCGTGCTGAATCTGCGGCAGCGCACAGACCATCCGACGGCTGAGATGATCTATACAGATATCCGGATGCAGTTTCCGAAGCTCAGTCTGGGAACTGTCTACAGAAATCTTACCCTGCTCTCTGACCGGGGCGACATTACCCGATTGTCAGCCTTAGACGGAGCAGACCGTTTTGATGCCAGAACAGACCGGCATGATCATTTTGTCTGCCACAGCTGCGGGGCTGTGCTGGATCTGCCGCCTTCTGACTATACGGCGCTGATCTGCAATACACAGAAGACCTTCCCGGGACTTATCGAAGATTGCCGTGTGCTGTACAGAGGCATCTGTGTCTCGTGCCGGAAGGGTTGACCGGCCGCTATTCTCTATCGGATATGAAAGCATCTGCTTTTCATATTATACATGTACCCTAACCAGTAATAATCATAAAGAAAGGAAGTACCACAAATGAAAAAATGGAGATGTACCGTATGCGGAACGATCGTCGAGGGAGATGCAGCTCCGGCCAAATGTCCGGTGTGCGGCGTCCCGGCAGAGAAATTTGTAGAGCTTGAGGAAGGCCTGAGCTGGGCTGCTGAGCATGTTGTCGGCGTAGCTTCGGATGTTCCGGAAGACATCAAAGAGGATCTTCGCGCCAACTTCAACGGCGAGTGCTCCGAAGTCGGCATGTATCTGGCCATGAGCCGCGTCGCTTTCCGCGAAGGATATCCGGAAATCGGCCTGTATTGGGAAAAAGCAGCCTACGAAGAGGCTGAGCATGCTGCCAAGTTCGCAGAGCTTCTGGGCGAGGTTGTCACCGACAGCACCAAGAAGAACCTGGAGATGCGCGTAGAGGCCGAGAACGGCGCCACCGCCGGCAAGACCGACCTGGCCAAGAGAGCAAAAGCCCTGAATCTGGATGCTATTCATGACACCGTCCATGAAATGGCAAGAGACGAGGCAAGACACGGCAAGGCATTCAAGGGCCTGCTTGAGAGATACTTTGGTTAATAATCATGAAGTGGCATAAAAGATTCGCCATCCTGGCATGCATCTTCTTTGCACTTTGCATGTACTCTGGCTATAAGCATCTATGACGAGGCAATACACTGTTAATAATCCGCTAAAATAACGAAAAAGCATTAGGGAAGGGACAAAATCCCTTCCCCTTTTTACTGCTTCTTATGCTGCTTCTTCCAGGACTTCCTCCTGCAGGGCTTCCTGCTCAGCTGCTTCCATTTTCGCTTCGATCTCTTCCAGCATTTCCCTCAGCAGATCTTCTATTTTTTCTTTCTCCGTTTTGTCGTTGTAGATGATCTCCGTCGCGCCCTCCTGATACTGATGCACCGCGTCTGCGATTCCATCCGGATCGTACCACGGGACAGTTTCGATATCCCAGATTGACGGCATCATGTTCAGATCCAGGGTCGTGTCTTTTTCGTCCGACACAAACACACCGTCTTTTTCCTCCCCCAGCTTGAGCATGCCGGAGTAGGCGGCACAGCGTCCGTACGCGTCCACAAAAGCACCCACCACGCAGTCTCCGCCGCCGGGTCTGGAGCCTATGATGGCTGCAAGGCCATTCTTCTGTGCAAAATACGGCAGAGCAGTGCCGCAGGAATAGGAAGAGCCGCTGCACATAATATAGAACTCATACTGTCCGCCATACCCATCCTGATCATCCGGAATACCGTCCAGATTTGTATCTACATGGTAGCACTCTTCTTTGTAATTCCCCGCGGCCAGATCCCTCAGTGTGATCCGGACTTCCCCGTCTTCTGAGAGGAATCCGAGGACCGCCACCAATGCGGCCGCGCTGCCGCCTCCGTTCGCGGAAATGTTAATCACGACGTTTTTCACTTCCTCATGTGTTCCGATCTCCTCAAAGCATTCGTGGAAAAAGGCAAATGTGCATTCCGCTTTATCTTCTTCCTTTATCGGATCCAGATAGTATGACGGATCCCGGTTCTCATTGTACTCGAAAGCATCGAAGTAGATAACAGCGGTATCACCGGAAAAATCCAGTCTCTCACTGCCGTATTCATCCGGTTTGAGCCTGCTCATAAAGAATCCCCAGACCAGGAGCGGAGCGATCTCAGGAATCTTGAGTCCCTTCTCCATCAGGACGCCCAGGATCATGTCTGCCTGGGCCTTTCCGTCTGCAGCCAGACCTTCTGCCTGCTCATCTCCGAAAAGCTTCCCGCCTTCCTCGGATTCTTTAATGTCATCGACAATATCCTGTACCTCTGCGACATCCGACTCTGTACTTGTTCCGAATACATTCTGGGGGCTGAGAAGCGAATCATGTCCGGAATCAAACAGATAATTAAAGAGCAGGAATTCTGCTGTCATGGCCGAAGACGGATCTGTGGAGGTCATGGCATTTTTGGCGTTCATTCTGGTAAAGAATTCGTCGAAGGTCGTGATATTCCGCTCTTCCTTGTGGCCGAAGGTCAAATCCAGCAGGAGACAGACGGAGTAATATCCGTAATCCGCATAAGCCTGTGTAGTACTCGTTTTCCCGCTGAAAGGTCCGTTAAAGATCGCATTTATATAGGGGCTGTCCGCTGCTTCCGGATGTTCCTGACCGACCGCATACATTTCAGCCATAAAGGCATTGAAGTAATCCTTTCCGTTGTAGGCCAGGACCGAATATTGCCGCATTGCACCAAAGGTATTCTGCAGGGCCAGGAACGGCATCAGGACCGTATCCTCATAGGTGAGGACAGGCATATGATACTCCCGCAGGGAAACGGTGAGCGGCTGAGCCTCTCCCTGAACGGACGCATTTTTGAGGGAAGCTGTGACCACATTGTATTCCTGTTCCTCCATGATGGCACCGTCAACAGCGCCGGCGGACCGGAACCTGGCAGGGTTTTCGAAATAGACGGTATCCTCCGACGTATCAATCACAGCTTCCGTTCCGTTTACGGAGACAGTCAGGATCCCGTTTTCCATTGTGATCCTCTCCTTGCCTTCGCAGATAATATCCAGGTAATCATCTGCCCGGATAAATGGTACGTCCTCATATCCCTTCACGGCATACGTTTTGATCGTTGTGTACCGCCCCAGCGACAGATCCGTGAATACGTGACTGTCTTCCCAGAGAACGGATATGTCTTCCGGAGAGATCTCCTCCGTTTCCGATTCGGCAGAGCCATCGTTTTCCTCGGTTTCCGGGATGACAGACTCTGCTGCCGAAGAACTTGCAGCGGTCTCCGCGCTTACGGGCGTACTTCCGGCGGCTGCGGAAGAAGCCGCCATCGTCACGAGCAGGCAGATGCCTGTCAGCTTTCTCAATTTCATAGAGTACCTCCTTCTGGAAATATCATTCGCAGTTGACAGCTGTGCTTCCAGATGTTGACTTGCTGTGTTTTCCATCTGGCAAATGCAGCCCGCCGGTCAAAGACGCTTCTGTCCTCCGGGCATTTTTCAGTCTGCATATTTTAGAAGAATATATCATAAAAACCCATCATTTGTCCATTCTTACGGCCTATACAAGCGGGCTCCTGACGCATACGGAACGGGTCTCTGTGTTCCCGCCGGTTTTCCGATTCCTGAAGAAAAGGCTTGCTGCCTGATATTTGCACAGGTATAATCGTTTATGCAGTAAAAATGGCATTACATCCATCTGTGAACAGATTCAGATGACTGGGGAAAAAAATGAATTATTCTGAAATAAAGTACTTTGACATCGCCAACGGGTCCGGCGTGCGCACTACGCTGTTTGTATCCGGATGCCGGAATCATTGCAAGGGCTGTTTCCAGCCGGACACCTGGGACTTTCAAAACGGAAAGCCGTTTACCAGGGAAACGGAAGATGAACTCATCTCCAGCATGAACTCAGAATACATTTCCGGACTGACACTGCTGGGCGGCGACCCTTTTGAGGAGGAAAACCAGGAAGGGCTGATCGGATTTATGCGCAGATTTAAAAAAGAATGTCCGGGAAAGGA